>JBGVNV010000054.1:0-20541 GCA_045125955.1 Faecousia sp. | reverse complement strand
TTCTACGGGATTCTCGTAGTCGTTGGCCATGACGGTGCAGGTGACGACAGTGTCGTTACGCAGCTCCTCGTCGAACAGGGGGCGCATGGGACGGTCGATGATACGGCTGTTCAGGATGCCGCGCTCGGAGGGCTTGCCCTCGCGGCGGTTGAAGGAGCCGGGGATGCGGCCCACGGAGTACATACGCTCCTCAAACTCGATGGTCAGAGGGAAGTAGTCGATGCCGGCCTTGGGGATGGGGTTGCAGGTGCAGGTGACCAGAACGACGGTGTCGCCGTAACGGCAGATGCACTCGGCGTTGGCCAGCTCAGCGACCTTACCGGTCTCAACGGTAAAGGGACGGCCGCCGATCTCCATCTCATAAACGCGATGGTTGGGATACTGCTTGCGAGTAATCATAGTTAGTTACCTCCTAATATAGTATGGAGTTGACAGTTGACAGTTGATAGTTGACAGTGATGCTCTACCTTCTGTCTTTGTCAACAGATGTTGTTGGGAGGTTTAGCACTTGAAACTGATGCCCATATTTCAGGCAGCACTTTCAACTGCTAAAGCAACTCCCAATGTGTCACGCTGATAGCTGACTGCTGCGGGACAACTGTCCACTGTCCACTGTCAACTATCAACTAAAAAAGGGCGATGTTGCCATCGCCCTTTCCGAATTATTACTTACGGATGCCCAGCTTGGCGATCAGAGCGCGGTAGCGGTTGATGTCCTTCTTAGCCAGATAGTCCAGCATGGAGCGACGCTTACCGACCATCATCAGCAGACCACGGCGGGAGTGGTTGTCATGCTTGTGCACACGCAGGTGATCAGTCAGCTCGTTGATGCGGGCGGTCAGGATGGCAACCTGGACCTCGGGGGAGCCGGTGTCGCCCTCGTGCAGAGCGTTCTCCAGGATGACCTGGGTCTTCTTTTCCTTCAGAATCATGGTAATTTCCACCTTTCAAAATTGTTACCCTACTGCCAAGTCGGGGCCAGTGGAAATCCCATCGGGTTTCTCCCTCAACTGAGCGGCGGGCCATAAAATATGCCGGTCGAAGCCAGCTTGCTTATAATAACATGAGTTTTCCCAAAAGTAAAGGGAAATTTTCTTATTTTTCAAAGAATTTGCGGGTATTCTCCGCATCGTGCAAAACCGCCTGCCGAAGTATCTCCAGCGACTCAAATCGCTGCTCCGGGCGCAGGAACCAGAGAAATTCCAGCGTCACCCGCTGTCCGTAGAGATCCCCGGAAAAATCCAGGAGCCATGTCTCCGTGCGGACCTGGTGGCCCTCGACGGTGGGACGGCTGCCCACATTGCAGACCGCCATGTAGCCCTTTTCCCCCACGAAGGCCCGGCAGGCGTAGACCCCGTGGCGCGGGGTGATGACCCCCTCCGGCAGCTCGATGTTCGCCGTGGGGAAGCCCAGCTTGTGCCCCAGCTTCCGGCCCGTGACCACGGTGCCGGTGAGGGTGTGGCCGTGGCCCAGGAAGCGGACGGCGGTGGCCATGTCGCCGGTCTCGATCTGGCGGCGGATGTAGCTTGAGGAGATGCGGACCCCCTCTAAGGTCTGCTCCGGGACGATGATGCAGGGCAGCTTATGCTCCTGGCAGAATTCCTTCAGCTTTTGGGCGTTGCCCGCGCCCCTGCTGCCGAACCGGAAATCATCGCCGCAGACAAAGCCCACGGCTCCCCGGTCCAGAAGCTCCCGGAGAAAATCCTCCCAATGCATGCCCATGACCGCTTCCGTCACGGGATAGGCGATGACCTCCTCCATACCGTACCGGCCCAGCAGCCGGACCCGGTCTGCCAAAGTGGTCAGCAGCGGCGGCACATCGGCGCAGAAGAGGGACTGGGGATGGTTTTCAAAGGTGATGGCGGCAGTCTGCGCGTCCATCTGCTCTGCCAGCCGGACACATTCGACCAAAAGGGCCTGATGCCCCAGATGCACCCCGTCAAAGAAGCCCAGGGCAAAAATCATGTTTTTTTTCATGTATTCCTCGTGGTTGCAGTTGAAAGTTGAAAGTTAAAAGTTGAAAGTTTCGCAAATCCACTCCACTTTCCACTTTCAACTTTACACTTTCCACTGGATTTGTTACACCTCAAAAAAACTTTTAATGGTGCTCACCTTGCCGCCCTCGGCTTTGCACAGGGCCAGGAACTCCCCGTCGGGGGCGTAGACCCGGTAGGTGCCGTCGGCGCAGTCGGATGCAAATGCGTTGCCGTTCTTCACCAGACGGGCCTGCTTTTCGTTCAGGCTGAGCTTCCGGTGGCTGGCGAACATGGTATCCACGGGGCGGAGCAGGTGCTCCACGTCCCCGCCCGCCTCGGAAATGTCCAGAAGCTGGCGCAGGGGGATGGAGCCCTCCAGGGTATACTCACCGGCCTCCACCCGGCGCAGGGCTGCCATACAGCCGCCGCAGCCCAGGGCCTCGCCGATGTCCTTGCACAGGGTCCGGATGTAGGTGCCCTTGGAGCAGCGGACCCGCAGACGGGCCTCACTGCCGGCAAACTCCAGCAGCTCCAGCTCATGAATGGTGATGGGTCTTGCCTGACGCTCCACTTCCCTGCCCTTGCGGGCCAGGTCGTAGAGCTTCTGGCCGTTTACCTTGATGGCGGAGTACATGGGGGGAACCTGGAGGATGTCGCCACGGAATTGGGGCAGGACAGCCAGCAGGTCTTCTTCTGTCAGATGCACTTCGCACTCGGTAATGGTCTTGCCGGTGATGTCCTCGGTGTCGGTGGTCAGTCCGAAGCGGAGGGTGGCCTCGTAGACCTTCTCCGCGTGCTCGAAAAATTCCACGCCCCGGGTGGCTCTTCCCACGAAGATCGGCAGAACGCCGGTGGCCATGGGGTCCAGGGTGCCGCCGTGGCCGATGCGGCGGGTGTTGAAGACCCGCCGCAGGCGGGAGACCACGTCGTTGCTGGTCCACTCCTGGGGCTTGTCAATGATGATGATGCCGTTCATCAGCTGTTCTCCCACTTGAGCATGGCTTCCATCAGAGTCTTCTCGGCCACAGCCAGAGGCTCCTTGATGAAGCCGCCTGCGGCACCGGCGTGACCGCCGCCGCCGAACAGGGAGCAGACCGCCGCGGCATCATAGCCGGGGATGGCCCGCAGGGAGATCTTACAGCCGTCCTCGGCCTCCCGCAACAGACCCGCCATACACACGCCCTCGATGGAGCGGATGAAGGAGGACAGGTTGCCCAGGTCATCCTCGTTGACGCCGATGCGCTCCTCCACGCTCTTCGGCAGAGCGCAGACCGCCAGACGGCCCTCGGAGAAGAGCTTGACGTTCTCCGCCATCCAGCCGTGGAGCCGGAGCTTGGCCAGGGAATGGGTCTCAAACAGCCGCTGGTTCCACTCGAAGACATTGGCACCGGCGGCGGTGCAGTCGGCGGCGCAGTCAAAGGTGTGGACATCGGTGTTGGCGTAGCGGAAGCAGCCGGTGTCGCTGGAGGTGCCCACATAGATGGCATCGGCCATCTTCTCGTCCATCTGGATGTCCAGCTCACCCAGGATATCCCAGATGATCTCGGCGCAGGAGGCGGACTGGGAGTCCACTAATGCTTTGGGTGTGAATTCCCGGTTGCCGCCGTGGTGGTCGATGCGCAGGTCCACGGAGTTGCGCAGGTAGCTGTGGGCCTTGGGGAGCATGTGATCCTCCGCCACGTCCACGGCGATGATGATGTTGCCCTCGCCGGGCTCTTTGACGGTCACGCCCTCCAGAAGGGGCTCCAGCTTGGGGGTGATCTCGGGATTATAGAGCACGGAGGCATCCTTGCCCATGGACCGCAGTCCCAGGCACAGGCCCACGGCGGAGCCGATGGTGTCGCCATCAGGGCGGCGGTGGGTCAGGATGCAGTAGTGGTCGTGCCTGTCGAGGTAGTCTGCGACCTCAGCTCTCGTCAGAAACATCGTCATCAGCCCCCGTATCCAGAGAATTGATCAGTGCCAGCATCCTGGCACCGTAGGTGATGCTGTCGTCCAGCTCCCAGTTGAGCTCGGGCGTATAGCGCAGGTTCAGGGCGCGGCCCAGCTCCCGGCGCAGATAGCCGCCGGCGGACTTCAGACCCTTGATGGCGTCCTTGGCCCGGTCAGCCTGCAGGAAGCTGACGTAGACCTTGGCCCAGCGCAGGTCGGGGGTGGTCTCCACTCTGGTGATGGAGATCATGGTGTCCTGGACCCGGGGGTCCTTCAGATTGCGGATGCAGGAGGAGAGCTCCTTCTGGATCTCCTCATTGATCCGGCCGATACGATTGGATGCCATATTTCATCCTCCTTAATAGCATTGTAGGGCGGGAGGCTTGCTCCCGCCGGTATTTTGCGCAGACAGCGCAAAATACCCATGCCGTCAGGCAAGAAACCCCATGCAGATCCCCCTGCGGGCTATGGTCATTCCGCCAGGCGGAATGACCGGCGGGGGCAAGCCCCCCGCCCTACAGTATTGTGTCCTTATGAAGCAAAGCCAGCTCGCCGCATAAGCGGCGGCTGGCTTTGTGAAAATTATCTCTTAACTTCCTGCATGGCGAAGCACTCGAAGATATCGAATTCCTTGATATCGTTGTAACCGGCGATGGTCATGCCGCACTCGTAGCCGGCAGTGACCTCCTTGGCCTGGTCCTTGAAACGCTGCAGAGAGCCGATCTCGCCCTCGTAGATGACGATGTTGTCGCGCAGGACGCGGACCTGGGCATCGCGGGTGACCTTGCCGTCCTTGACCATACAGCCTGCGACGGTGCCGACGGCGGAGACCTTGTAGGTCATGCGGACCTCGGCGTGGCCGATGACGACCTCCTCGAACTTGGGAGCCAGCATGCCCTTCATAGCGGCCTCGATCTCGTCGATGGCATCATAGATGACGCGGTAGAAGCGCATATCGACGTTGGCGCGGTGGCCGGAAGCCTGGGCGGCGGCATCGGGACGGACGTTGAAGCCGACAATGATGGCACCGGAGGTGGAGGCCAGCAGCACGTCGGACTCGTTGATGGCACCGACACCGGCGTGGATGACCTTGACGCGGACCTCCTCGTTGGAGATCTTCTCCAGGGAGGCGCGGACGGCCTCGGCGGAGCCCTGAACGTCGGCCTTGACGATCAGGTTCAGGGTCTTCATCTCGCCCTCCTGCATACGGGCAAACAGGTTGTCCAGAGTGACCTTCTGGCTCAGCTGGGCCAGGGCGTCCTTCTGAGCCTGCTTGCGCTGCTCCACCAGCTCGCGGGCCATACGCTCGTCGGTGACGGCATTGAACTCGTCGCCGGGAGCGGGGACTTCACCCAGACCGGTGATCTCAACGGGGATGGAGGGACCGGCAGTCTTGACGGTGCGGCCCTTGTCGTTGGTCATGACGCGGACACGGCCCACGGCAGTACCGGCGATGACGATATCGCCCTGCTTCAGGGTGCCGTTCTGGACCAGCAGGGTGGCAACGGGACCACGGTTCTTGTCCAGACGGGCCTCGATGACGGTGCCCTTGGCACGGCGGTCGGGGTTGGCCTTCAGCTCCTGGACCTCGGCGGTCAGCAGGACCATCTCCAGCAGCTCGTCCAGACCCTTACCGGTCTTGGCGGAGATGGGCACGATGATGGTGTCGCCGCCCCACTCCTCGGGGATCAGGTCATACTTGGTCAGCTGCTCCTTGATCTTGTCGGGGTTGGCGGTGGGCTTATCCATCTTGTTGATGGCCACGATCAGGGGGACCTCAGCGGCCTTGGCGTGGTTGATGGACTCGACAGTCTGGGGCATGATGCCGTCGTCAGCGGCAACGACCAGGATGGCGATATCGGTGGACTTGGCACCGCGGGCACGCATGGAAGTAAAGGCAGCGTGGCCGGGGGTGTCCAGGAAGGTGATCATCTGGCCGTCCACATCGACGGTGTATGCACCGATGTGCTGGGTGATGCCGCCGGCCTCGCCTGCGGTGACGGAGGTCTTACGGATGGCATCCAGCGTGGAGGTCTTACCGTGGTCGACGTGGCCCATGACAACGACGACGGGAGCGCGGGTCTGCAGCTCCTCGGCGGTATCCACGTGATCGTCGATGATCCGCTCCTCGATGGTGACGGTGACTTCCTTCTCGACCTTGCAGCCCATCTCGGTGGCGACGAACTCGGCGGTCTCGTAGTCGATGGCCTGGTTGATGCCGGCCATGATGCCGTTCTTCATCAGCAGGGTGATGACCTGACCGGCGGTCTTCTTCATGCGGGAGGCCAGCTCACCGACGGTGATCTCGTCGGGGATCTTGACCACGGTGGGAGCCTTGCGGGCGACCTCCATCTGGAGGCGGCGCATCTTCTCTTCCTGCTCGTTGCGGGACTTGTTGCCCTTCTTATTGCCCTGCTGCTGCTTTTGCTGCTTGGCACCCTTGCCGCCGCCGATGCGCTGCTTGCCGCCCTGGAAATTCTGGGCGCGCTCGGAGATCAGGTTGTCCACGTCGTCGAAACGGCCGGAGTTGACCTGAACGGCAGAGGTGTCGACCACGCGACGCTCGCGCTTGCGCTCGGGCTCGGCAGCCTTGACGGGAGCGGCCTGCTGCTTGTTCTCCTGGCGGGGCTGGTTATTATTCCGGTTCTGACCGGCGGGAGCGGCCTGATTGCGGTTCTGGCCGGGGCGGTCATTGCGGTTGTTATTGTTATTATTGTTGTGGGCGTTGTCGCGGCCTGCGCCCCGCTCGTTCTGACGGTTCTGACCGGCAGGAGCGGCAGCCTTGGGCTGCTCCTTGGGCTTGACTGCGAACACCTGCTCCAGGGAGTCAATCTGATGGGCATGGGTCATGCGGTCGAAGACCACATTCAGCTCATCATCGCTCAGCACCTGGGTATTGTTCTTGGGTTTTTCAAAATACTTGCCTACGATCTCGGAGATCTCCTTGGCATTGGTACCGAAGTCGGTAGCCACATCGCGCAGACGATACTTCTGAAAACTCATATACGCACCTCCATAAATCAATCCTTTTTGGTGACCGGAGCCCGGCGGACCTTACCCACGCGGACATTGCGCTGGTGGGCCTTGGCCTCGTCCTGTCGCTGTCGGACCCGCTTGGTCTTCTGCTCCAGGTTGTCCAGGATCTCCCGGTACTCCTCCCGCATCTCCAGAGCCTTGACAAAGGCCAGGGCCAGGGCGGGATCGGTAAATGCCGCCATCGCAAGGCTGGACCGGCCGATGGCCTCGCCCATTTCATCCTTGCTGAAGGGGACCTTCAGACACTGCTGGTCGGTACCGGCAGTGTAGCTCTTGGCCCGACGCCAGGTGTGGGGGGAGGCGTCGGAGGCGACCACGATGAGCTTTGCGTGGCCCGCTCTGGCTGCTGCGCCGCAGGGCTCCTCGCCCAGCTCGATGCGTCCGCCCCGGCGGGCCAGGGACATGTAATTCAGTGCCTTATGCATCCTTGCCTTCCTCCATTTCCTGCTCCAGTCGGGCATAAATTTCTTCGGGAATGGTCACCTCCAGGCTCCGGTCCAGAGCCTTGGAGCGCAGTGCCTTCTTCAGGCATGCCATGTCGGGGCAGATGTACGCGCCCCGTCCGGGGGCCTTGCCCCGGAAATCCAGGCTCACGCTGCCGTCAGGCGCGCGGACCACCCGGATCAGTTCCCGTTTCTCTTTTCTTTCCCGGCAGCCCATACACTGCCGCTGGGGGATCTTTTTCTGCTGCATTACAGACTACCTCCTTTAATTAAATGAAAAATGAAGTATGAAGAATGAAAAATTGTGGTGTCGCTTCGCGACTTATTTTAATTCATGCCGCAGGCATACCTCAATTCTTCATTTTTCATTTTTCATTCTTCATTCTCAGGCTCCGCCTGAGACGCGGGCTTGATGTCGATCTTGTAGCTGGTCAGGCGGGCGGCCAGGCGGGCGTTCTGGCCCTCCTTGCCGATGGCGAGGGACAGCTGGTCATCGGGAACGATGACGCGGCAGGCCTTCTGACCGGGGACCAGAGTGACGGAGATGACGTCGGCGGGGCTCAGAGCGGCCTTGACATACTCGCAGGGATCCTCGGACCAGACCACGATGTCGATCTTCTCGCCGTGGAGCTCGTCCACGACTGCACCGACACGGCCGCCGCGGGGGCCGACACAGGCACCGACGGGATCGATGCCCTCGATGGTGGCGCGGACGGCCATCTTGGAACGGGAGCCGGCCTCACGGGCGATGTTGCGGACCTCCACCTCGCCGGAAGCGATCTCGGGGGTCTCCAGCTCGAACAGGCGGCGGACCAGATTGGGATGGGTACGGGAGACCTGGACCATGGGGCCGCGCTGGGCCTTGTGGACCTCCAGGACGTAGACGCGGATCATATCGCCGGGCTCGTACTTCTCGCCGGGGATCTGCTCGGCAACACGCAGAACAGCGTCATGCTGCTCATTACCCTGACCGATGCGGACGAAGTAATCGCCGGTGGGGTCCAGACGCAGGACGGTGCCGGTCAGCAGCTCCTGGGCCTTGGAGGAATAGCTCTCGTACATGGCACCGCGCTCAGCCTCGCGGATGCCCTGGATGATGACCTGCTTGGCGGTCTGGGCGGCGATGCGGCCGAACTTGGCGATGTCCACGGGAATGGCGACGGAGTCGCCCAGCTGGACGTTGGGGTTGTAGCGGCGGGCGGTGTCGATGTGGATCTCCAGAGCGATATCGGTCAGCTCCTCCACAACGGTCTTGATCTGGTGCATGCTCAGACCTTCCTCGCTGATGCCCACGACAACGTTCTCGGCGGGGATGTCGCGATGATCCTCGCGGTCCTTGCGGTAGGCGTTGGTCAGAGCCTGCTTCAGGCGGTCGATCATGTACTCCACGGGAATGCCCTTGAGCTTCTCCAGCTCGCGCAGGCTTTCAAAGATCTCCTTGCCCACATTGACTTCAGGGGCAGCCTGGGTCTTCTTGGATCTGGTGGTTCTTGCCATTAGATATTTCCTCCTGTGTTAGAATTCCACGCGAAGCCGCACCAGCGCGACCTCGGATTTTTCAAAGGTGATGGTTTCCTTGCCGCACTCGGCGGTGACGCGGCCGTCGGCGTAGCCACGGAGAATGCCGGGGATCTCCTTCAGGCCGTTGCGGGGGCGGTACAGCTTGATCATGATGGGGCTGTTCATAAAACGCTCAAAATCGGCGGGCCGCTTCAGAGCGCGCTCCAGACCGGCGGAGCAGACCTCGAAATGGTAGCTCTCGGGGATGGGGTCCTTCTCATCCAGGATGGGGTCAACGGCACGGGAGATGGCCTCGCAGTCGGTGATATCCACGCCGCCGTCCTTGTCGATATACAGGCGCAGGAAATAATCGCTGCCCTCGCGGACGTACTCCACGTCCCACAGGGTGCAGCCCTTTTCCTCCACCACAGGCCGGGCAAAACCGGCGACGATGTCGGTGATCTTCATAGATTTTTCCTTTCTCATGCAGAAAGAGAGGAGCTTTCGCCCCTCTCTTTCGTAAAGTATACGCTAGATTACCTGTATTATAGCACCACAAGTTCTGTTTTGCAAGTGGAATTTCAGGAAAAATCCCATCTTTTTTTGTGCAAAACGGAAAGAAGCCGGTCACAGGTCCGCAGAATTGTATTTCTCGTCCCACTCCACGTCGAAGATCCGGCTTCCCTTCATCATGGGGCACCCGCCGAAGAGATCTCCCGCCAGCTCCCGCAGGACCTCGGCACACTCCAGCTCCTCCAGAAGTGCTTCGGGGATGGCCTCCTCGCCGCCCAGGGCCCCCAGGATGGCTCCCGCCACCGCCGCGCCCGCCGGAGCCCAGCCGGATGCCAGAGCCATGGACTCTTCAAAGTCGTGGGAGGCGGTCATGCAGATATATAGTGCGCCCATCAAAACCTGGGCGGCGGTATCCTTGCCGATGCTGTCCAGGGCCTCCCGGGCGGTCCATTCCTTCCGCCGGGTCAGGCTCCGAAGCTCCTTGAACATCCGGCCCAGATCCCTGGTCTGGCCATATTCCCCGCCGAAGCGGGTGCGGAGCATCCCCGCAGCCTCCCGGGTGAGCCTGTCGAGATTCTCCTCCCCGTCCCACAGGATGCGGCTGAGGATGTAGCTCAACGCCGCACCGGAGAGGAAGGCCTCCGGGTCCCCATGGGTCAGGGCCGCGGACTCCGCCGCCAGCCGCCGGAACTCCCGCCGGGGCATCCGCTCCGGGTCGTAGAAAAGGCCCACCGCCGGGGCGGTCATCAGCGCGCCGGGTCCCCGAAGGCGGCTGCTGTGGTCCTCCATGGTCCCCAGCTCCCCCGCCGCCAGAACGTCCAGCATCCCGTTTTCCGGACAGCGGCGGTAGTCCAGCCTAGGGGAACGGCTGATCCAGCAGGTCACCGGGCCGCTCTGCCGCCAGAGCTGGTGCCGGGCCCACTCCTGCAGAGCCTGGGCCACATAGCGCACCGGCGGGGCCATGGTGCCCGAAAGCTGGCCCCGGGTCAGGCCCACCAGCAACCCGTTGCAGGCGTAGGCCGCCTGCTGGGTATAGCCGGACACGCTGAGAAAGCCGTTGATCCGCTCCGGGCCGTGGCCCAGACCGTCGCCCACCGCCAGTCCCAGCAGGCAACCCGTATATGCTGACAGCCTCCGCTCCATGGCCCGTCCCTCCCTGCATTTCATTGCCCCTCATTATAAATGGGAAAAAATGAAAACACAAGTCTTGACAACGGATTCTTCACAGAATGTGGGATCCGTGCGCGTAGGGGCGACCCTTGCGGTCGTCCCATATATGCCGCCCCGTTGGGACGGCGGGCGACCATAAAGGTCGCCCCTGCGCGGGTACCTGTCCGGACATCGGGCACGCCTTGTTTGCGGATTCTTCACAGAATGTGTATTGCCTTTTTCGCTGAAAAATGCTATCATAGTCAATAATGCCCGTTTTTCTACCAAGGAGGCTTCCCATGCGTAAATTCTTCCAGGAATTTCTGGATTTCTTTCGGAAGGGCGATATGCTTCTGCTCGCCCTCTGTCTTCTGACCACCATTGTCGGTGTGGTCATCGTCGCCAGCGCAACATATCACATGGATTACACCCGTTTCATCATCGTTCAGATCGTGGCGGCCGCCATGGGCGTGTTCCTCTACGCGGTCATCTCCTCCATCGATCTGGACCTCATCATGGAGTACCGGGTGCTGCTGGTGCTCTTCAACTGCGTGTTTCTGCTGATGCTCATCCCCTTCGGCGTTTCCCACGGCGGCAACCGAAGCTGGCTGGATATCCCCGGCCTGCCCTTTGAGATCCAGGTCGCAGAGATCCTGAAAACCACCTACATCCTCATCATGGCGTCCGTCATGTCCTCCCACCAGAACCGTCTGAGCAAATTCCGGCCCGTCATGCACATGGTCTTCCACCTGGGTCTGCTGTGCGGCCTGAACATGGTCCTGAGTAAGGATGCAGGCGTTTCCCTGATCTTCGTGTTCATCTTCATCGGCATGACCTTTGCCGGCGGAGTCAACAAGTTCTGGTTCCTGCTGGCCCTGTCATTGCTAGGCGTGGGCTTCCCCATCCTGTGGCCCATGCTGGGCAGCCACCAGCGGGCCCGTATCGAGGTCCTCTTTGACCCCACCATCGACCCCAACGCCACCGGCATCCGCTGGCACACCAACCAGGGTATGCTGAGCATCATCGGCGGCGACCTGACGGGCCAGGGCCTCTTCAGCGGACGGCGCACCCAGGCCGGTGCCCTGAAGGCCCAGCACACGGACTACATTTTCTCCGCCATCGGTGAGGAGCTGGGCTTCGTGGGCTGTCTGTTCATCGTCGCACTGGAGTTCGCCATCATCGCCCGCATCATCTATGTGGGCATCCACACCCCGGACTTCGCCCGACGCGTGGTTTGCTTCGGCGCGGCGGCGGCCCTGATTTTCCAGGTCACCAGCAACATCGGCATGAACCTGGGCGTGACCCCCGTCATCGGCCTGACCCTGCCCTTCATCAGCTACGGCGGCTCCTCCATGCTGTCGCTGTACGCCATGCTGGGTCTGGTCTCCGGTGTCTGCGCCCGCCCATCCCCGGGCAAGCAGGGCATGTACATCCAGCCCCCACGATAAATCCCCCAAAAGCCGCGCCCTTCGCGGCTTTTGTCATACCCAGGCAAAATTATCTAACCAAACGTAGGGCGGGGGGGCTTGCCGTCAGACAAGAATATCCCAATGGATCGACGATGAGAATTCCGCCGCTGGCGAAATTCTCGGCGGGAGCAAGCCCCCGCCCTACATTTATTTTAGAACGAGGTTATGACTATGAACAAAGCTGCCATCTGGCATGAGGCCACCCAGCGTTACTGCTTCTGTCTGGAACCGGGACGGTTTCTCATTCGGCTGCAGACCGGCGCGGACCGGCTGCGGGCCGTTTATCTGCACTCCCGGGACAAATATCTGCCCCTGACCGTCCTGGACACCCGCAAAAAGACTCCCATGACCAAGGCCGCCTCCGACGGTCTGCGGGACTACTACGAGGCGGAGCTCAGCTTCCAGGTGGTCTGCCTGCGCTACTATTTTGAGATCGTGGACGAGGAGGGCGTCAGCTGGTTCTACTCCAACGACCGCTTCACCCGCATCCCGCCCACGGACATCGAGCGATTTTTCGACTGCCCCCAGACCCTGCGGGAGGAGGAGCGGTTCGTGACTCCCGCCTGGGCCAGGAACAAGGTCATCTACCAGATCTTCCCCTCCCGGTTCGCCACCACGGAGTCCGTCCCCGACAGTGTCTGGTATCAGGAGCCCATCTCCGCCCTGGCGGACCTGCGGGGCAATCTGCCCGGCATCCTCCATCGGCTCCCCCACATCCGGGAGCTGGGGGCCGATGTGGTATACCTGACCCCCATTTTCTACTCCCATTCCTCCCACAAGTATGACACCATCGACTACTACCGCATCGACCCCACCTTCGGCACCGAGCAGGACCTGATCGAGCTGGTAAACAAAGCCCACAGCTTAGGTCTGCGGGTGATCCTGGACGGTGTCTTCAACCACACGGGCACGGAATTTTTCGCCTTCCGGGACCTGAAGGAAAAGGGAACCGATTCGGATTATGTAAACTGGTACTACCCCGAATCCTTCCCCCTGCGCCCCTTCCCCGGCAAGCCCACCTACAAGACCTACGGCTATTACCACGGCATGCCCAAGGTGAATCTGCTCTGCCCGCAGGCTGCGGCATATTTCACCCAGGTGGCCCTCCACTGGCTCCGGGTCACCGGGGCCGACGGCTGGCGGCTGGATGTGGCGGATGAGATCTCCCACATTTTCTGGAAGGATTTCCGCAAGGCCGTAAAATCCGAATTCCCCGAGGCCCTGATCGTGGGCGAGATCTGGCACCACGCCCCGGACTTTCTGCAGGGCGACGAGTGGGACTGCGTGATGAACTACCCCTTCTACCGGGCGGTTCTGGATTTCGCCGTGGAGGGCGTGTCCACCGCCACGGAATTCCTGGGAGCCCTGGGCTTCCAGCGGGGCAACACCCACACCGCCGCCTATCCCCTGCTGTGGAACCTCATGGGCAGCCACGACACCCCCCGGCTGCTGCACCTGTGCGGCGGCGACCGGGCCCGCCACCATCTGGCGGCGGCCATCCAGCTCCTCAGCCCCGGTATGCCCATGATCTACTACGGCGACGAGGTGGGCATGACGGGTGCCAAGGACCCGGACTGCCGCAGAGGGATGCTCTGGGACCGCACCCGCTGGGACACGGCCACCTGGGAATTCTATCAACAGCTTCTTCGCATCCGAAAGGAATACCCCGCCCTGACCGAAGGCAGGCCGGTCCGGCAGGATGCCTGGGACGAGCTCTCCCTGGTGCGCATCACCCGGGAGCTGGACGGCAACGCCATGACCGTCCTCTTCCACGCCGCCGAGGGGGCCGTGGAGCTTCCCGAATTTGCAGGCCGGACGGACCTTCTCACCGGCGAAGTGTTCACAGGCACGCTGAAGGGTCTTCGCGCCCTGGTCTTCTGCGAATAAAACCGCAAATTCCACAGATACTACCTCCGAAATCTGATTTTCGGAGGTAGTTTTATGTTATTCCACCGAACGACGGTCCGGCTGGGCGCGCTGGTTCTGTGCGCGTGTCTGGCGGGCGGGTCCGTTTCCGCCGACGGGAGCGCGGCTCCCGTGTTTGCGGGCATCTGCGTCACGGAAGTGCCGGAAGCAGGTGCCGTGTATCTCGGCAGCCGGGTCATCCACCCCGGCGACGTGCTGACCGCAGAGCAGACCACCCTTTTGACCTACACCCACCCGGAAACCGAGGGGGATGTCCGGGCGGTCCTGGAGTATCTGCCCATCGGCACCGACGGGGTCGGCGCGGAGGCGGAGCTGGTTTTCTCGATCCGGGGAACGAAAAATGAGGCCCCCGCCGCCACGGATTCCAAAATCGAGACCTACAAGAACCTGCCCAACGAGGGGCTCCTGACCGTCGTGGATCCGGAGGGGGACGCGCTGACCTACACCCTGGTCCGGCCCCCGAAGCGGGGCGAGGTGATCCTGCGCCAGGACGGCAGCTTCCTCTACACCCCCAAAAAGAATAAGGTGGGCACCGACTCCTTCACCTTCACCGCCGCAGACAGCGCGGGCAATGTGTCCCGGGAGGCCACCGTCACCGTCACGGTCCTGAAGCCCTCGGACGACCGGCAGTACGCGGATACGGCATCCAGCAGCTGCCGCTTTGAAGCGGAGTGGCTGCGCAGCACCGGCATTTTCGCCGGAGAGACCGTCAACGGCCAGTTCTGCTTCTCCCCGGAGGAAACGGTGAGCCGGGGGCAGTTTCTGGCCATGCTGATGGAGGTGCTGGAGCTGCCCGTGGACCACAGCGTGGAGCAGACGGGCTTCCTGGACGAGAGTCCCCAGTGGCTGAAGCCCTATCTGGCGGCGGCCCTTCGCAGCGGCATCATCTCGGGCTACCCCGCCGAGGGCGGTGTGGAATTCCGCCCGGAGCAGACCGTGACCGCCGCCGAGGCCGCGAAAATGGTCCAAAGTGCCGTGAGCTTTGCCATCCCCACGGCGGCCATGGATGCCCCGGAGGCACCGGAGCCCACTCCCCTGACCCGTGCCGAGGCGGCGAAGACCCTCTACCGGGTCAGCAGGCTCCGCAGAGAAAACGGCCTGCTGGGGCTGTTTGGGTAAAGCCCTCCGCAATACAGGGAACAACCACCGCACTCCGATAGAAAAGGACCAGCCATAGACCACCACTGTCATTGCGAGGAGCGAAGCGACGTGGCAATCCGTTCTCTTTCCGACCCCTTTTGGGGTCGGGCGATGCATTCGCATCGCAGGGGATTCGGATTGCCACGTCGCCTGTCGGCTCCTCGCAATGACGTGTTAATTGGAGGCCGGCCCCTTCTGATTTGCACAGGAGCTCATCGAAGTCCGGCGGGCGATTCCCGAATCGCCCCTACACTTCTCTTTGTAATGTTGACTTTTTCCCCGGAAAGTGGTATCTTCTTTCACAGACCATAAGACAAAGGAGAACATACCCATGAGCTTTACTTACCGTGGCCTGAAGGCCAAGCTGGACCGCTATCTGGTCACCGACAAGGATGTTGACAGCCAGATCGAGCGGCTGCAGCAGCAGAATCCCCGCATCGCCATCATCACCGACCGCCCCACCGAGAACGGTGACGAGGTCGTTCTGGACTACGCCGGCTACTGCGACGGCGTTCAGTTCCCCGGCGGTACCGCCGAGAACCAGACCCTGGTCCTGGGCAGCGGCAGCTTCATCCCCGGCTTCGAGGAGCAGCTGCTGGACAAGGTCTGCGAAGAGAAGGTCATCGTCAAGGTCACCTTCCCCAAGCAGTACCACGCCCCTGACCTGGCCGGCAAGGATGCCGAGTTCCACTGCACCATCCACCAGATCCGCGTGAAGACCGCCTACGAGCTGGACGACACCTTCGCCAAGGAGATCGGCGGCTGCGAGACCTTCGAGGAGTTCCGGGTCAAGCTGACCGAGTCCATGCAGGCCTACACCGACGAGCGCGGCGAGATGGATCTGCAGGACCTCCTCCTGCGCCAGGCCGCCGAGACTCTGGAGTTCGAGCCCACCGAGGCCCAGATTCAGGCCGAGCTGGACGAGCAGATGAACAACATGGAGGCCCAGCTGGCCCAGCAGGGTCTGAACCTGGAGATGTACTGCCAGTTCATGCAGACCACCAAGGAGGCTCTGCGCGAGGAGGCCCGCGGCAACGCCGTTGCTTCCGTCAAGGTCCAGGCCGCCATCGAGGAGATCGTCTCCATCGAGAACCTGGAGGCCACCGAGGCCGAGATGGGCGAGGCCATGGCCGTCATCGCCCGCCAGAACCGCATGACCGTCGAGCAGCTGAAGCCCCACGTCGATGCCGCCTTCACCGCCGCCGTCACCCGCAGTGTGCTGACCAGCAAGGTCATGAAGCTGATCCGCGACGCCGCCGAGATCGAGGAATAACAATCGTTTTTGGTAAATTACCTCCGGACTTCCCCCGAAGTCCGGAGGTTTTTCCGTTTTTACGGGTATTATTTGTTTCCTGCATCGGAACTTTGTTTCAGTTTGAATGTTTCTTTTTGGTATTTTTGTCCTATAGAGCCAACTTGACCCGTAAGTATTCCCGGCATTTTGCACTATTTTTGGCATAAATAAACAAAAAGAACAAATTGTGGTTCAGAGTATTGACTTCCCCCCGCAACGGTGCTACAATGCGGGTAGTACCGATAAAAGATTATCGATATATGGTGCTGGGCGTCACTTGGGTATTAAGTGCGGCACCATCCATTCTTTTACCTACCGTGGGTAATCAAGGCCCCGGAGGCATCTATAAGGAGGAAAACATAAAATGGCAATCAATTTTGTTGATGGCAAGTACGTGAATCCCGAGAACGGCCGCGTAACTCTGGATCCCACCATGTACGCCGACTGGCAGATCGCCGAGGAAGCAGAGAAGACTCTGCCCCCCGTCGACTACTTCCGCGAGAAGCTGGGTCTGCTGCCCGAGGAAATCATCCCCTACGGCAAGACTCCCAAGATCGACTTCATCAAGGTCATGAACCGTCTGGCCGACAAGCCCGATGGCAAGTTCATCGAGGTCACCGCTGTCACCCCCACCCCCTTCGGCGAGGGTAAGTCCACCGTCTCCCTGGGCCTGATCGAGGGTCTGGGCTACATCGGCAAGAATGCCGGCGGTGCTCTGCGTCAGCCTTCCGGCGGCCCCACCATGAACGTTAAGGGTACCGCAGCCGGCGGCGGCAACGCTCTGCTGATGCCCATGACCGAGTTCTCCCTGGGTCTGACCGGCGACATTAATGATATCATGAACGCTCACAACCTGGCTATGGTGGCTCTGACCGCCCGTATGCAGCACGAGCGCAACAATACCGACGAGTGGCTGGCCAAGAAGGGCCTGCGCCGTCTGGACATCGACCCCAAGCGCGTCGAGATGGGCTGGATCATCGACTTCTGCGCCCAGTCTCTGCGTAACATCATCATCGGCATCGGCGGCCGTCTGGACGGCTTCATGATGGAGTCCAAGTTCGGCATCGCCGTCGGCTCCGAGCTGATGGCTATCCTGGCTGTTGCCAAGGATCTGAAGGACCTGCGCGAGCGTATCGGCAAGGTCGTCGTGGCCTACTCCAAGACCGGCGAGCCTGTCACCTGTGAGGACCTGGAGGTCGCCGGTGCAATGGCTGCCTGGATGCGTAACGCCATCAACCCCACCATGTGCTACTCCGTCGAGCATCAGCCCGTTCTGATCCACGCCGGTCCCTTCGCCAACATCGCCATCGGCCAGTCCTCCGTTATCGCTGACCGTCTGGCTCTGAAGCTGTTCGACTACCATGTCACCGAGTCCGGCTTCGCCGCTGATATCGGCTTCGAGAAGTTCTGGAACGTCAAGACCCGTCTGTCCGGCCTGACTCCCAACGTCTCCGTCCTGGTCGCCACCGTCCGCTCCCTGAAGATGCACGGCGGCGGTCCCAAGGTCACCCCCGGCGCACCCCTGCCCAAGGAGTACAAGGAGGAGAACCTGGAGCTGCTGGAGAAGGGTACCTGCAACCTGTTCCACCATGTCAACACCATCAAGAAGTCCGGCATCACTCCCGTTGTCTGCATCAACCGCTTCTACACCGATACCGACGCTGAGATCGCCCTGCTGAAGAAGCTGTGTGCTGAGAAGGGTGTCCGCTGCGCCGAGTCCAACCACTGGCGTTTCGGCGGCGAGGGTGCTGCTGAGCTGGCTCAGGTCGTTGTCGAGGCCTGCGAGGACAAGAACGAGATCAAGTTCCTGTACGATCTGGAGATGCCCCTGCGTGAGCGCGTTGACCGCATCGCCCGCGAGGTCTACGGTGCTGACGGCGTTGACTGGGCTCCCGTGGCTGTCGAGAAGGCCAAGCGTTTTGAGTCCGATCCCAAGTACGCTGACTACTGCACCATGATGGTCAAGACCCACCTGTCCCTGTCCGACGATCCCACCAAGAAGGGTGTTCCCACCGGCTGGCGTCTGTTCGTCCGCGACATCCTGGAGTACGGCGGCGCAAAGTTCCTGTGCCCCATGGCTGGCACCATCTCCATGATGCCCGGCACCGCTGCTGACCCCGCTTACCGCCGTGTCGACGTCGACGTCGAGACCGGCAAGGTTTCCGGCCTGTTCTAATTCCTGACCCCCAAGGCACAGGCGGGCAACCGCCTGTGCCTTTCATGGCATTTTCTGCCATCCCTGCGTAGGGCACGCATTGCATGCGTGCCAAACCTTCGGGTCCACACAAATGGCACGCATACAATGCGCGCCCTACGATATTTCATAATAGGAGAGATTACCCATGGATATGACTCTGGCTAATTGCCGCGAATTCGTTTCCGTTCTGGCCTCTGACGCTCCCGCCCCCGGCGGCGGCGGTGCAGCCGCTCTGGTCGGTGCCATCGGCACCGCTCTGGGCAACATGGTCGGCTCCCTGACCGTCGGCAAGAAGAAGTATGCCGCCGTCGAGGCTGAGATCATCGAGCTGAAGGCCAAGTGCGACGCTCTGCAGACTGAGCTGCTGAACCAGGTCGAGGCTGACGAGGTCAACTTCCTGCCCCTGGCCAAGGCTTACGGCATCCCCAAGGACGACCCCAACCGCGATGCCATCATGGAGGAGGCCACCATCATCGCCTGCTCCACTCCCATGAAGATCATGGAGCTGTGCTGCGAGGCCATCGGCTACATCAAGGTCTTCGCTGACAAGGGCTCCCGTCTGGCCGTCTCCGATGCCGGCTGCGGTGCCGTCTGCTGCAAGGCCGCCCTGCAGGCTGCTTCCCTGAACGTCTTCATCAACACCAAGACCCTGAAGAACCGTGCCGTCGCCGAGGAGATGAACGCCAAGGCTCTGGGCATGATGGCCGAGTACGGCGCCATCGCCGACGAGATCTTCAACACCGTGAAAGCTGGTTTTGGTGTCTAATTAAGGCTCCCCTTGAGGGGAGCTGTCAGCGAAGCTGACTGAGGGGTGGAAATCTCAACTGCCCACCCCTCCGCCCCTACGGGGCACCTCCCCTCCAGGGGAGGCATGAAAATACATATTTTGGAGGAATATACTATGGCTAAGAGACTGCTTGGCAAGGAAGTCAACGAGGCACTGGTTGCCGCGCTGCAGACCCGTACCGCCGCCCTGCGCGAGAAGGGCATCACCCCCACCCTGGGCATCGTCCGTCTGGGCGAGAACCCCTCTGACCTGAGCTACGAGAAGGGTGCCACCAAGCGCGCTGAGGAAGTCGGCGTCGCCATCAAGAACTACATCCTGCCCGAGGAGACCACCAAGGAAGAGCTGCTGGCTGTCATCGACGAGATCAACGCCGATGCTTCCGTCCACGGCGTCCTGATGTTCCGTCCCCTGCCCAAGCACCTGAAGAACGACCAGGAGGAGATCTGCAACCGTCTGGCTCCCGCCAAGGACGTTGACTCCATGACTCACCTGTCCAACGCCGGTGTCTTCGAGGGCGCAAAGGGCCTGGGCTTCGCTCCCTGCACCCCCGCTGCCTGCATGGAGATCCTGGATTACTACGGCATCGACTGCAAGGGCAAGAAGGCTGTCGTCATCGGCCGCTCCCTGGTCGTGGGCAAGCCCGCTGCCATGATGCTGATGGCCAAGAACGCCACCGTCACCGTCTGCCACACCCGTACCGTGGATCCCGCTGCTGTCTGCCGCGAGGCTGACATCATCATCTCCGCTGCCGGTGTCCTGAACTCCCTGACCAAGGACTTCGTCCGCGAGGGCCAGATCGTCATCGACGTCTCCATGAACTGGAACCCCGAGAAGATCACCACCAAGGGCAAGGGCGGCATGTCCGGCGACGCCATCTTCGAGGAAGTCGAGCCCATCGTCGAGGCCATCACCCCCGTTCCCGGCGGTGTTGGTGCCGTCACCACCTCCGTGCTGATGAAGCACGTGGTCGAGGCCGCTGAGCGCGCCTAATTCCATACCCCTCCTGCATGACTGACGGAATATAGCGGATCAACGCTGTGGAGTGCAGGAGAAAAATGCCGACCGTCTGGGCGATCCAGTAGCTAACACAGTGCTGGGTCGCCCTTTTTTACCAAGCAATGGGCTCCCGTGTAGGGGGGGGGGGGGGGGGGGGGGGGCGGCCCCCCCCCCCCCCCCCCC
>JBGVNV010000053.1:0-24160 GCA_045125955.1 Faecousia sp. | reverse complement strand
AAGAAAATCGCAGATTTTCGGAGGGAGTCGAAGGATCTTCGCACCGATTTGACTGCTCATGTTCCATAAGTGCGAAGATTCTTCGACTCCGCTGCCGCTCCGCTCAGAATGACAGACTTGTGGCATTGTGCGCTTTTCTGATTTGCTGATTCAAGCCGATAAGCATTTTAGGTTTTGTCCCTGGGCTTGAAGATCAGGCTGACGATTAGGCCGGAAACGATTGCCACGGTGATGCCGCCCGCCGTGGCTTTCAGACCGCCGGTAAGAACACCGAGGAAGCCCTTTTCGGCCACGGCCTCCCGGACGCCCTTGGCCAGGGTATTGCCGAAGCCCAGCAGCGGAACCGATGCCCCAGCGCCTGCGAATTTTACCAGGGGCTCGTAGAGCCCAATGCCGCCCAAAATCACGCCCAAAACCACAAAGCTCACCAGAATTTTCGCCGGGGTCAGCTTGGTATAGTCGATCAGAAGCTGGGCGAGGACGCAGATGGCCCCGCCCACCAAAAATGCCTTGATATAGTCCATGCTCACCTCCGGCTTTCCAGGCACACCGCGTGGCAGATGCCGGGGATGGGCAGGCTCTGCTGGGTGGAGGTGGGGGAGAGCAGAGCCCCGGTGCCGCAGAAGAGGAGCTTTTTCAGCTTCCCGGCGGCGAGCTTCCCCAGCAGCTCCGAGCACAGCACGATGGCACTGCATCCGCAGCCGGACCCGCCCGCGTGGACATCCTGCTTGATGGGGTCGAAGATCAGATTCCCGCAGTCCGTCAGCTTCCCGCCGATGGACAGCCCATCCTCACGGCACAGCTGCATCAAGGCCTCCACCCCGATGGTCCCCAGATCCCCGGTGACGATGAGATCATAGTCCTCCGGCACGGTCTGCGTGTCATCCAGATGGGCCTTTATGGTGGCAAATGCGGCGGGGGAAAATGTCAAGGGTAGACCATATTTTTTCACCATTCAGAAACCCCGCCGCAAAAAAGTGCGGCGGGGTGATTTTAGTTGGTACAGGCTTCTTCCAGCGCATCCCGGTTCAGGTCCAGGTAATCCGTCAGGGCCTGCAGCTCATCCTGAAAATTCAGCACGATCTCAATCCTGCCGCCCTCGTAGATGCGGATCTCATGGACCAGCTCCGTCAGCATGGGGCGGGTCAACTGGGAAAAGTTGTGATATTTCCGAAAATGGGAGAGAAATTCGTTCTCCAGCTCCGGGTTTCCGGCGTATTGCTCCGCGGTCTGGCGGAGCTTGGAAATGGAGCTGTCGAGAGTCGTGAGCTTGGCCTGCAGGTCGGCCTTCAGGGTCAGATATTCCTCCTGGGAGATCACGCCGCTTTTCCAGTCCGGGTACAGCCCCACCATCATCCGGTGGTACTTTTCCCGTTCGGATAGCTGCTGCGCCAGGGCCTTTTGCAGATGGGTGGACTCCGTTTTGCGCTGTGCGCTGCTGCGAATCTTCTCCACAAGGGTCTCGTATTCTACGGACACATTGACCATGGTTTGCAGAAAGGTCAGAACCGCCTTTTCCAGCCGGTCCACGCGGATGGTCCGGGCGGTGCATTTTCCCGTAGCCATCTTGCTGTGGGTGGTGCAGCGGTAGTAGTGATAGGTGCCGTAGGAATGGCGGTTGGTCTTTTTCGACATGATCCGCCCGCAGTGTCCGCAGCGGACCAGGCCGGAAAAGAGCAGCACACCGTCGCTCTTGGGCGGCTTGCGGATGTTTCGGTTGAAGAGTGACTGGGCCTTTTCAAAGGTCTCCCGGTCGATGACGGCCTCGTGGGTGCCCTCGACCCGAATCCAGTCCTCTTTCGGGACGGCGCGGCACTGCTTGATCTTGTAGCTGATGGTGGTGTTGCGGCCCTGGACCATGTTGCCGATGTACATTTCATTGCGCAGGATGCGCCGCACGGAGCTGTCGGGCCACAGTCCATCGTTTGTTTCGCCTGCCGGGTGGCGGTATTTCAGTCCCTTGCTCCGCTTGTAGGCGGAGGGGTTGGGGATGCCCATGGAATTGAGCTCCTTGGCGATGCCCATGATGCTCATTCCCGCGAGAAACCGCTGAAAAATCAGCCGCACGATGGGGGCGGTTTCTTCATCAACAATCAGCTTGTGATGGTCGTTGGGGTCCTTGAGATAACCGTAGGTCGGAAAGCTGCCGATAAACTTGCCCTGCTGGCGGTTGACATTCAAAGTTCCCCGGACATTGACCGAGGTGGTGGCCGCCACGGATTCGTTGATGACATTGGTCACGCCCACGGAGATCAGCTGGGTGGCGGCGTTCATATTGCCCGATGCGGTATCGATGCCGTTGTTCAGCGCAATGAAACGAATCCGATACCGCACAAATACATTGTCTAGATACTGCCCGCCCTCCGAGGCATTTCGGCAGAAACGGGACAGGTCCTTGACGATGACGCAGTTGACAGCCCCTGCGTAAATATCCTCCATCATCCGCTGAAAGCCGGGGCGGTTAAAATTGGTGCCGCTCCAGCCGTCATCGATGTAGGTGTCGTGGATGGCAATATCCGGATGGAGCTTCAGGTGCTCCCGCAGAATTTCCCGCTGATTGGTGACAGAATTGGACTCCAGCTTGTCCCCGTCATCCCGGGACAGGCGGATGTACAGTGCCGCCCGCCAGGGGCAAAGGACGGCAGATTGGATCGCGTGCATGGAAAAGTACCTCCATCTTCAGAAAGATTGGCGGCGGTGATGCACAGGTTGGTTACACCCCACCAAAATACCATAGCTGCCGCCAAAGGGCAACTGGGAGATTCAGGAGATCAGCAGGCTGGGGAGGGCGTCGGAAAGCCTGCGGTTTGCCTGGGGAAGATAGCTGGCCTTGACCACGAGGCCATCGACCTTGAACAGATATGGATTGCCCACCTGCTGGATAAACCCTACCATCCGCCTGGGCACGGGCAGGGCGGTGTCAATGTGCACCTCACGGAGATCTACCAATCGATCGGGATCACAGGCCATGATATCCGCCTTGCGGTACTGCTCCAGGGCATTTTTGTTTCCAAACATCAAAATCACTCCTTCACTGGTAATCGTTCCCAATTTCGGGAAAAACATTCGATCAGCGACAGTGAATGTTCAGGAACTCCGGTAAGGCCGGGGCAAACCGTTGGCATACTTTTTGATCATAACATCTGCTACGGAGAAAGGAGATGCCGGGGGATTGTTAAGCACTTGCGAAGGATCAAAAAATTGCCCCCCGGCGTGAGCCGGGGGGCTTTGTGGGTTACTTAGGGTTCATTCACTCAGAACTCATCCCTCAGCACTTACTTAACGTAGGTGCGGTACAGGAAGGTGACGACCTGGGCGCGGTTGCAGACGTTCTCCACGCCGAACTCGGTGGCGGAGATGCCGTTGGTGATGCCCTTCTCAATGGCCCACAGAACAGCCTGCTTGTAGTAGGTGCCAGACCGCACATCGTCGAAGACATTCTCGGCGAAGGCCAGGGGGCTGCCGTTGGCACGCCACAGGAAGGTGACGACCTGAGCGCGGTTGCACAGGGCGAAGGGAGCGAAGTGGGTGCCGTCGATGCCGTTGGTGATGTTGCTCTCCACGGCCCACAGAACGGCCTTGTAGTAGAAGGCATCCTCAGGCACATCCACGAAGGGATTCTCGGTGATGGTGGGCTCGGGGGAACCGGCGGCACGCCACAGGAAGGTGACCACCTGGGCACGCTGGCAGTCGCCGTTGGGGTTGAAGGTAGTCTCGGTAGCACCGGTGGTGATACCCTTCTCCACTGCCCAGGCAACGGGATCGAAGTAGAAGACACCGGCAGAAACGTCCTCGAACTTGGAGGTCAGGGTCTCCTCGCAGCGGGAGCACTCGCCGTTGACGAAGTCATGGCCCAGAGCGGGAACGACTTCCTGAGCAACCAGGATCTCGCCGCAGACAGAACACTTCTTGCCCTCGGTCAGACCGGTCTCGGTGCAGGTGGGAGCCTTGCCGGGGATGACTTCCTCGGTGTGGCCCAGAGCATCGACAGTGACGGTCTCGCGGGACAGCTCCTCGTTGCAGACGGAGCAGTAAACGACCAGATCGTAGGAACCGGTCTCAGTGCAGGTGGCGGCCTTCTCGTTCTCCTTGACGGCCTCAGCGGCAGTGTGGCCCAAGGCATCGGTCCAGGAGGCCTCGTCCACATACTTCTCACCGCAGACCAGGCAGATGTAGGTGGTGTAGCCCTGCTCGGTGCAGGTGGGGGCGGTCACGGTGCCCTCGTCAAACTTGTGCTCGGGCTCCACGGGATCGTCCTTGTAGGTCTTGTCGCAGCGGATGCACTTGTAGACGGTGTAGCCGGACTTGGTGCAGGTGGGAGGAACGATCTCATAGACCTCATACTCGTGGCCCAGAGCGTCAACGGCGACGGTCTCGCGGCTCAGCTCTGCGTCACAGACGGAGCAGTAGACCACGGACTCGTAGGAACCGCCCTCGGTACAGGTAGCGGCAACCTCGTTCTCCTTGACAGCCTCACCGGCGGTGTGGCCCAGAGCGTCGGTCTCGTCGGCAACATAGGTGTCGCCGCAGGCGCAGGTGTAGGTGGTGTAGCCGCCCTCGGTGCAGGTGGGAGCGGTCACGACGGCGGTGTAGCTGTGCTCATGCTCGGGAGCCTCGGTCTTGACGCCGGTCAGACGGATCTCAGCGGCGGAGGCGAAGACGTAGTTGTTGTCGGTGGTGGCGTTCACGGCATACATACGGACGTACTTGACGACCTCGCCGTCGAACTTGACCAGCTTCCAGTTACGGTTGTTCTCCCACTCGCCGGAGGCGACGGTGCGGAAGTTCACGCCGTCATCGGAGACCTGGATCTCGTAGGCGGTGATGGTGCCGTTAGAGTTGCCGGTCTGGCGGGGCCAGTAACGCAGACCGTCAACGCTGTAGTAGTCGGTCAGCTCAAACTGGAACCAGTGCTCGTCGCGGCTGGTGCCGTACCAGTCGGTGTGCCAGATGGTGTTGGGATCCTCGTCCACAGCCAGCTCAGCGGGACCCTCGGTGTCCTCGTAGCCGGTCTGCCAGTCACCGGCAGAGACTTCCAGAACATCCAGGGGGATGTCGCGGCTGTCGTCAGCGGGATCGATATAGGGCTCGGTGACGGTGATCTCATAGATCTCATTGCCGATCTGGACACTGGTCTCACCCTCGCCCACGCCGGTGAAGGTGATGGTAGTGGTGCCCAGGGCGATCTTGGAAACCTCGTAGATCTCCCACTGGGAGTTGTTGTCGTTGATGTCACTCCAGCCGGCAACGGCAGTGTGGGCACCGCCGAAGTTGTTGGCGTACTCGCCGTTCTCGCCGATGGTCCAGTCGGTGCCGTCGAAGTCCAGGTTGATGACCACGGCCTCGTCCTTGACCTGGCCCTTGCCGCGGGCGATGGACAGGTACTTACCGGCCTGATCCTGGACGTAGAAGCCGCCCTCGGTGGCGGTGACGGTCCACAGATCGTTCTCGTCAAAGCTGTTCAGGGTGGAATCCAGAGCCAGACCGTCGGTGCCGCCGCCGCCGACAGAGGCATCGGCCCACTCATTGCCCATGAGCTTGCGGGCGGACTTGTTGTACAGAACGTAGGTCTTGCCGCTCTCGATGGCG
The DNA here is from genome assembly GCA_045125955.1 of Faecousia sp. Lineage (GTDB taxonomy): Bacteria > Bacillota > Clostridia > Oscillospirales > Oscillospiraceae > Faecousia. Next base: position 18,571 of record JBGVNV010000053.1, on the reverse strand, counting down.
GTGACGTTCTCGGACAGAACGTTCTCGTAGCCGGTGATCTCACCGGTCAGCTCCACGGTGGCGACGGAGGTGTCCAGTGCGGACAGATCGGCATCCACATAGTAGCCGGTCTCATCGGTGACCACGCGGGACTCGCCCACATCCAGATAGATTTCGTTGGCACCATGGACGGTGAGCTTGTAGATGGTGGTACCGACCACGACCTCGGTGTAGCCCTTGCCAACGCCGGTGAAGGTCAGCTCGGTGCGGCCCACGGTGGTGCTGCCCATGATCTGGGCAACATGGTTGAACTTCTCGGTGGACAGGGAGGGATTCAGAACGAACCAGTTGCCGGCATCGTTCTTGGCGGCGATCAGGTACTGGCCGCCGCTGACGACCTCGTCCTTATTGGTGATCAGGACGTAGCCGGGGATCTCAGTGCTGGCGGTCTCACCGGCAGCAGCCTTGCGGAACAGGTACTCGTGGCACTTGACGGAGCTGTCGTTGCCGCAGCGGTTCCAGTAGGGAGCCTCGTACTCCATGTGGAAGTGCAGGCCGCGGGCTGCGCCGCTGCCGCTGCCCTCGATGACCTGGGCCTGGAGCTTGAACATGTTCTCATAGCTGCTGTCCAGGATGGCGATCTTACCGGCGGGAGAAGCGACATTGGGGATGCTGTTGCCGGTGGTGGAGAAGTGGTTCAGGTAGACGGTCTCGCCGTCCAGGGTGGTGGCGGAAACCTCGTAGTAGCCATCCTCGGTGGCGGTGAAGGTGTACTGGCAGGAATCCAGATCGATGTTGGCACCGGTGCCCAGGACCTTGGCGGCGTTGGTGGTGATCTCCTCGCCGGTCATGGTCAGGGTGGCAACGGTGGTATCCAGCTCGGAGATGTCGGCGTCGACATAGTAGCCGGTATTGTCGGTGATGACCTCGCTGTAGCCCTCGTACAGCTCGATCTCCTTGACGGTCAGGCGGGGATCGTTGTCACGGGTGATGATCTCATCGAAATCATAGGTGACGAAGGTCAGGGCGGAGCCTGCGGACTCGTACAGCAGACCGATGCTGCCGTCGGCCAGCTCGGTCAGGCAGGAGTAGGCGTAGAAGTCGGGGGTGACATTGTAGGCGTAGGCCAGCTCCATGGAGTTGTCGGAGTCAACCAGGAAAGCGTAGATGTAGCCGTTGATCCGGCGGGAGGAGGTGGGACCGGCAACCAGGACCAGGTCCTTGCCGTCCACGGGCTCGGAGTGCATGATGGAGGTCAGCTGGCAGCCGGAGTCGATGGCGACGCCGGTGTCGACCTCGTAATCGGCGCGGACGTAGTTGTTCAGCTCCTCGTCGAAGACGTAGTCGGTGTAGCGCAGGGTGGTGTAGCCGTCACGGTAGAAGGTACGGACGGTGCCGTCGTCCAGGACCACGGAGGTGGCCTCGGAGGACCAGGAATTGACGGTTGCATCCTCGGAACGGTACCAGTTGCCCTCGCCGTCCATCCAGATCAGGCTGGCGCGCTCGTAGCCGCTGGAGTGCTCGTAGCCGGTGAAGATCATGCGGTCGTTGACGGCATCATAGGTGCCGTTGCCGGGGCCGATCAGCAGGGTCTGCTCGCTGGCCTCCTTCAGGTTCAGCAGCTTGGGCTCGGACCAGGTCAGGCCGTCGGTGGAGGTGGTCATGTACAGGTAGTCGGTGGGATAGGGCTGGTAGGGGGAGTCGGAGAAGAACAGGTTGGTGTTCACGGAGCCGTCATCGCTGACGATGTTGAAGTAAGCATCAACGGTGTAGCCCTCAACAGGAGTGCCGTCGTTCTTGTGCAGGGTCAGGGTCTCCAGATCCAGGTAGTAGTCGTAGGCGGCGTTGGCAGCCATGGTGTTGTAGCCGCTCCAGCCGATCTCGACGGTGTCCTGGGAGGCGTCGCGCAGGGCCAGGTTGCCGTTGGCGTCATAACCGGTCTTGCCGGCCACGGGAGAATACTTGGAGGTATTCAGGGCGATGCCTGCGGGCCACAGGTCGGCGATCAGATAGGCGGTGGTGCCGTCGGTGCCGATGCCGGGGTCGATGAAGCAGGTGGACAGGTTGTTGTAGGTGTCACCGTTGTCGCCCAGGTAGTTGGCGTAGGTGTACTCCCAGTTCTCGCCGTTGTCGGTGGAGACAGAGACGATGGTGTCCAGACCTGCGCCGTCGCCGGAATGGTTCCAGCGGGCGTCACAGGCTGCGATCAGGGTTCCGTTATCCAGGGTGACGATGCCGGGGATACGGAAGTTCTTGCTGCCACCGGTGCCGGGCGCAAAGGGCTGGCCTTCGGTGGTGCCATTGTCGGGCTTGGTGGAGATGCTGACGGCCAGAACACCCATGGACAGGATGCTCATCAGCATGCACACGGTCACGACGATGGAGATGAAGCGTTTCATCTTATACATTTTGTTTCCTCCTTTTTGCTGTTTGGTTATGTTCAAAATAACCATTTCCAGTATACATTCTTATGGAACCATTGTCAATGATGCCCATTAAAATTTTCAATTTTATTTTTATATGAAAAAGATTTTCACGTCCCTCCCGCCGAAAGTTCCATGTTTTCCGGTCTTTCCGTAAAATTCTGCGCAACTGCTTCCATTTTTCCGCTTCCCCCGGCCCGGATACGCACTTTGCACAATTTCCATGTATATTCTTGTGCATCCTGCCCATCCCGGCGGTATAACCATCCGTTTTTTGCACCTTGTCAATCAATAATTATACGGCAGAGTAGACAATGTTTTCCTGTGGCGGTCAAATGTTTTCAGTAAGTCTGCCGGATTGACATTTGCCCTTCGGGCAAGTATTATTGTATACATTCGTACAGTAGAACATATTGGAAAGGAGACAACCCTATGCTCGAAATTTCCTCCAAGACCAACCTTTTGGAAAAGAAATCCTACAAATATTCCCTGCAGGACGTGGCAGAGCCCAATCTGCAGCGCGATATCTACTCCTACGGCACCATCCCCAAGGTGGCCTTCAACCACCGCCGCGTGCCCATGTCCATGCCCGAAGAGATCTGGATCACCGACACCTCCCTCCGGGACGGCCAGCAGTCCGTGGAGCCCTACTCCGTGGACCAGATCGTCAACATCTACAAGCTGCTGAGTAAACTGGGCGGCCCCTACGGCATCATCCGCCAGACCGAGTTCTTCATTTATAGTAAGAAGGACCGCCAGGCCATCGAGAAGTGCATGGAGCTGGACCTGAAATTCCCGGAGATCACCTCCTGGATCCGGGCCAGCAAGAAGGACTTCCAGCTTGTCAAGGATCTGGGCATCAAGGAGACCGGCGTTCTGGTTTCCTGCTCCGACTACCACATCTTCAAGAAGATGAACATGACCCGTCAGCAGTGCCTGGACCACTACCTGGGCGTTATCAAGGATGCCTTTGATGCGGGCGTCATCCCCCGCTGCCACCTGGAGGACATCACCCGGGCCGACTTCTACGGCTTCGTGGTCCCCTTCGTCAATGAGCTCCAGGCCCTGAGCAAGGAGGCGGGCATCCCCGTGAAGATCCGCGCCTGCGACACCATGGGCTACGGCGTTCCCTACACCGAGGCCGCCATGCCCCGTTCCGTGGCCGGTATCATCTACGGTCTGCAGCACTACGCCGACGTGCCCAGCGAATGCCTGGAGTGGCACGGCCACAACGACTTCTACAAGGCCGTGGCCAACGCCTCCACCGCATGGCTCTACGGTGCCTGCGCCGTCAACTGCTCCCTGCTCGGCATCGGTGAGCGCACCGGCAATGTGCCCCTGGAGGCCATGGTCTTCGAGTACGCCTCCCTGCGGGGCTCCCTCGACGGCATGGACACCACCGTCATCACCGAGATCGCCGACTTCTTCAAGAAGGATATCGGCTACGACATTCCCCCCATGACCCCCTTCGTGGGCTCCGCCTTCAACACCACCCGGGCCGGCATCCACGCCGACGGTCTGATGAAGGACGAGGAGATCTACACCATTTTCGACACCAAGAAGATCCTGGGCAAGCCCGCCGCCGTGCAGATCAGCAAGACCTCCGGCCTCGCCGGTATCGCCTACTGGATCAACGGCTTCTACGGCCTGGAGGGCGCGGACGCCGTCACCAAGCGCGACGAGCTGGTGGTCAAGATGAAGGACCTGATCGATGCAGAATACGAGGACGGCCGTCAGACCGTCATGACCGACCGTGAGCTGGACGAGATGATCCAGCAGCTGGCCCCCGGCCGCTACCACATCAAGTAAGGAGGAGCCCCATGCGAAATTACAAGAGCACTTCTCTGGCCGATCAGGTTTTTGATAAGCTGGAAAACGACATCATCCAGGGCATTTACCAGCGAGGTGAGCTGCTGACCGAGCTGAAGCTGGTGGAACAGCTGGGCGTCAGCCGCACCCCCATCCGCGAGGCCCTGCGCCGTCTGGAGCAGGAGCGTCTGATCGAAGACACCGGCAAGGGCAGCCGCGTCCTTGGCATCACCAAGGAGGACCTGGAGGATATCATGAACATCCGCCAGCGCATCGAGGGCCTCGCCGCCTACTACGCCGCCAAGAACATCACCCCCGACGGCCTGCGGGAGCTGACCCACATCGTTGACCTGCAGGAGTTCTACTTCTCCAAGCACGACAAGGAGCACCTGCGCCAGGTCGATGACGAGTTCCACGACATGATCTGCGCCCTCAGCGGCCGCAGTGTCATCGCCGACACCCTGATCCCCCTCATGCGCAAGACCCGCCGCTACCGCCGTGTGGCCATCGACGACTGGGAGCGCACCACCAATACCATGAACGAGCATCGCAGGATGTTTGAAGCCATCGCCAGCGGCAATGCCGAGCTGGCCCAGGAGCTGGCCACCCAGCACATCATCCATGCCAGCCGCCACATGATCGAAGGAGACGATTGATATGGGAATGACTATTGCACAGAAGATCATCGCTGCCCATCTGGTGGCCGGTGATATGACCGTGGGCAGCGAGGTTGCCCTGAAGATCGACCAGACCCTGACCCAGGATGCCACCGGCACCATGGCCTATCTGGAATTCGAGACCATGGGCATCCCCCGTGTCAAGACCGAGCTCTCCATCGCCTACGTGGACCACAACACCCTCCAGTGCGGCTTTGAAAACGGCGACGACCACCGTTACCTGCAGACCGTCACCGCCAAGCACGGTGTCTACTTCTCCCGTCCCGGCAACGGCATCTGCCATCAGGTCCACCTGGAGCGGTTCGGCAAGCCCGGCAAGACCCTGATCGGCTCCGACTCCCACACCCCCACCGGCGGCGGCATCGGCATGCTGGCCTTCGGTGCCGGCGGTCTGGACGTGGCTGTCGCCATGGGCGGCGGCGCGTACTACATCACCATGCCCAAGAGGTTCAAGGTCAACCTGACCGGCAAACTCAGTCCCTACGTCACCGCCAAGGACGTCTCCCTGGAGCTGCTGCGCATCCTGTCCGTCAAGGGCGGCGTGGGTGCCATCGTCGAGTGGGGCGGCGAGGGCATCAAGACCCTCTCTGTTCCCGAACGCGGCACCATCACCAACATGGGCACCGAGCTGGGTGCCACCACCTCCATCTTCCCCTCTGACGAGATCACCGAGGCCTTCCTCATCGCCCAGGGCCGTGGCGAGGACTATGTCCCCCTGGCATCCGACCCCGATGCCGTGTACGACCGCATCATCGACATCGATCTGTCCGCCCTGAAGCCCATGATCGCCTGCCCCCACTCCCCCGACAACGTTGTCGAGGTCGCCTCCCTGGAAAAGGTCAAGGTGGATCAGGTCTGCATCGGCTCCTGCACCAATTCCTCTCTGATGGACCTGCTGAAGGTCGCCGCCATGCTGAGGGGCAAGACCATCCATCCCTCCGTCTCCCTGTCCGTGTCCCCCGGCTCCCGTCAGGTGCTGACCATGCTCTCCGACTGCGGTGCCCTGTCTGATATCCTGGCCTCCGGTGCCCGCGTTCTGGAGTGCGCCTGCGGTCCCTGCATCGGCATGGGCTTCAGCCCCAACTCCGGCGGCGTTTCCCTGCGTACCTTCAACCGCAACTTCCTGGGCCGCTCCGGCACCAAGGACGGCCAGGTCTATCTGGTCTCCCCCGAAACTGCCGTGGCCTCCGCCCTGACCGGCTACATCACCGATCCCACCACCACCGCCGAGCCCCTGGACATCCAGATGCCCGAAAAGTTCCTCATCAACGACTCCGCCGTGCTGGCCCCCATCCCCGAGGCCGAAGCCGCCGATGCCCAGGTCCTGCGCGGTCCCAACATCAAGGAGTTCCCCAAGTCCAAGCCCTTTGCCGACTCCCTGTCTGCCCGTCTGGTGCTGAAGGTGGGCGACAACATCACCACCGACCACATCATGCCCGCCGGTGCCAAGATCCTGCCCTACCGCTCCAACATCCCCTACCTGAGCCAGTTCTGCTTCGAGGTCTGTGACCCCAGCTTCGCAGACCGGGCCAAGGCAGCCGGAAATGGCGTCATCGTCGGCGGCAGCAACTACGGCCAGGGCTCCTCCCGCGAGCACGCCGCTCTGGTGCCCATGTACTTAGGGATCCGCTGTGTCATCGCCAAGAGCTTCGCAAGAATCCACGCGGCGAACCTCATCAACGCCGGCATCCTGCCCCTGACCTTCGCCGATCCCCGGGACTACGATGCCATCGAGCCCGACACCCAGCTCTACATCTATAACATTGAGGAAGGTATGAAGAATGGTAGCCTGACCGTCACCGATCAGGTCCACGGCTTCCACTTCACCGTCAACTGCGACATGACCGACCGCCAGAGAGCCATCGTCATGGCCGGCGGCCTGCTGAACTACACCAAGGAGGGCGGCAAGTAATGGATATCAATCAGGCCTGCGAGGCGTTCCGCGTTCTTCTGGAAGAACAGCAGAACCGCATCGCCAATATGAACACCGAAAAGACCGATTTCGCCACCAAGAAGTGCGTCACCATCGGCATCGTCGACGGCGACGGCATCGGTCCCTACATCACCGCCCACGCCACCCGCGTTCTGGAGAAGCTCCTGGCTGACGAGATCGCCGCGGGCACCATCGTTCTCAAGCAGATCGAGGGTCTCACCATCGAAAACCGCAAGGCCCAGAATAAGGCCATCCCCGATGATGTCCTCGCCGCCATCAAGAGCTGCGACGTCATCCTGAAGGGCCCCACCGAGACCCCCCACGGCGGCACCCTGGAATCTGCCAACGTCACCATGCGCCGGGAGCTGGACCTCTACGCCAATGTCCGCCCCGTCTGCATCCCCGAAAAGAACATCGACTGGATGTTCTACCGGGAGAATACCGAGGGCGAGTACGTCCTGGGCAGCCGGGGCGTGGAGCTTGACGGCATGGCGGTCGATTTCAAGGTCACCACGGACCTTGGCACCCGCCGCATCGCCCGGGCCGCCTTCGAGTACGCGAAGAACAACGGCAAGACCCACCTCTCCGTCGTCACCAAGGCCAACATCATGAAAAAGACCGACGGCAAGTTCACCGCCATCTGCCACGAGATCGCCCAGGAGTACCCCGGCATCACCGTCGAGGACTACTACATCGACATCATGACCGCGAACCTCATCAAGGAGCCCCTGCGGGAGAAGTTCCAGGTGGTCCTGCTGCCCAACCTCTACGGCGACATCATCACCGACGAGGCCGCCCAGATCCAGGGCGGCGTGGGCACCGCAGGCTCCGCCAACATCGGCGACCGCTACGCCATGTTCGAGGCCATCCACGGCTCCGCCCCCCGCATGATCGAGCGCGGCATGGGTGCCTACGCAAACCCCGCCTCCATCATCAAGGCCGCCGCCATGCTCCTGCGCCACATCTGCCGCACCGAGGCCGCAGAGCGTCTGGAGAAGGCCATGGCGGAGTGCACCACCGAGGTCAAGTCCGACGGCACCGCCGCCACCGGCGCACAGTACGCCGAGGACCTGATGGCCCTGCTGTAACCATTACCACAGCCCCACGAAAGTGGGGCTGTATGGCGTTTTCCCTTCGGATATACCGGTTTCAAAACCGCCGCCTTGGGCGGCGGTCACCCACATCAGTCAAGAAACCGGTTCCGAAGAGCCGGTTTCTTGACAGCTTCTCCCTCAAGGGAGAAGCCTTGGGCGCAAACTCCCACCCGGTACAATAGAACGAACCATTGCCGACACGGGACAAAGGCTTCTCCCCGAGGGGAGAAGCTGTCATGAAAAATGCCCAAAGCATTTTTCATGACTGATGTGGGGCTCCGCCGAAGGCGGCAGCAGTATGCACTGCCGACAACACCAAAATCTACGGCGCATCCGCAACCAGCCCCGTGCCTTCATCAATAACGAACAGAGGCGATTTCCTTGAAAATCATCGACATCCACACCCACATTTACCCCGATGCCATTGCCCGCAAGGCCACCGACTCCATCCGGGATTTCTACCAGCTGGACGGCGGCGGCATGGACGGCTCCGTGCAGATGCTCCGCAGCCGGGGCGCGGAGGCGGGCATCAGCCATTTTGTGGTGCTCCCCGTGTCCAACTCCCCCAAGCGGGTCCGGCACATCAACGAATTTCTGCTGGAGCAATCCAAAATCCACGACGATTTCACCGGCTTCGGCACCCTCCACGCGGAAATGGACGGCCTGCTGGAGGAGACGGACTGGATCCTTCAGAACGGTCTGAAGGGCATCAAGATGCACCCGGACTCCCAGCAGTTCTGCATCGACGACGAGCGGCTCTTCCCGGTCTACGACCTTCTCCAGGACAAGATCCCCGTGATGCTCCACATGGGAGACCCCCGATACCCCTACTCCCACCCTGCGCGGCTCAGACGGGTCCTGGACCTCTTCCCCCGCTTGCAGGTCATCGCCGCCCATTTCGGCGGCTACCAGCTCTTCCACACCGCCTGGGAGCTCCTGCGGGACACCGACTGCATCTTCGACACCTCCTCGGCCCTGATGTTCATGGAGCGGGGCGAAGCGGAGAAGTACATAGGCAGCTACGGCGCAGAACGCATGGCCTACGGTACCGACTACCCCCTCTGGGACCCCGTCCGGGAGGTGGAACGCTTCTCCCAGCTGAACCTCACCGACGACCAGTTCGACCAAATCTTCCACAAGACTGCCGAACGAATCCTGAATCTTTGATAACCCCGTAGGGCGTGCGGCACTGCCCACGCCGACCACTTGCGACAACTGCAATCTCACGACAGAAGCACCGGCTTCCATCTACCGCTGTCATTGCGAGGGCGTAAGCCCGTGGCAATCCGTTCTCTTTCCGTCCCCTCCGGGGACGGGCGGTGCGTTGGACCGCAGGGGATGCGGATTGCCACGGCCTGCGGCCTCGCAATGACGGCGGTTGTTTTGCGCTGGTACTTCTGATTTGGCTGTGCAATTGTCCAACCGGGTCGGCATGGGCAGTGCCGCACGCCCTACAAAAAACACCCGATGCAGTTAGTCTGCATCGGGTGTTTTTGTCGATATATTTGCTGGCGCAAATTCGATATATGGGCTGCGCCCATTCGATATCGCTGCGCTTCGATATGATCTAAATCCCCTCTCGCCCCGCAGGGCATATCGAGTGGCACACATATCGAACGCTATGCGTATATCGAAAATCCCCCAGGGGATTTATATCGAGTTTTACACCGTCACGCGCCAGCCTCTGGGATCCTCCAGTTTGCCGGTCTGGATGCCGGTGATGGTGTCATAGAGCTTCTGGGACAGCTCGCCGATGGCGCCGCCGTTGATGGTCATGACCTCATCCACATAGCGCAGCTTGCCCACGGGAGAGATGACAGCGGCGGTGCCGGTGCCCCAGCACTCCTCCAGAGTGCCATTCTTCTGGGCCTCGATCAGCTCCTGAGCGGAGATCTTGCGTTCCTCGGTGGGGTAGCCCCAGCTGCGGCACAGCTCCAGGACGGAGTTGCGGGTGATGCCGGGCAGGATGGAGCCGTTCAGGGCGGGGGTGACGACGGTGCCGTTGATCTTGAAGAAGATATTCATGGCGCCGACCTCTTCGATGTACTTGCGCTCCACGCCGTCCAGCCACAGGACCTGGGAGTAGCCTGCATCGTGGGCCTTCTGCTGGGCGATCAGGGAGGCGGCGTAGTTGCCGCCGGTCTTGGCGAAGCCCATGCCGCCGCGGACGGCGCGGACATACTCATCCTCGATCCAGATGCCCACGGGGGCCAGACCGGACTCGTAGTAAGCACCGGAGGGGGACAGGATGATCATGAACAGATAGGTCTTGGAGGGAGCCACGCCCAGGAACTCATCGGTGGCGATGATGAAGGGGCGGATGTACAGGCTGGTGCCGGGCTCGGTGGGGACCCAGTCCCGGTCCACATCGACCACGGCCTTGACAGCCTGGACGAAATCCTCCTCAGGCAGCTCCGGAATGACCAGACGCTCGTTGGAGGCGTTGGTGCGCTTGGCGTTCATGTCGGGACGGAACAGGTAGACCTCACCGTCTGCGCCCTTGTAGGCCTTCAGACCCTCGAACATCTCCTGGCCGTAGTGGTAGACCATGGCGGCGGGAGACAGGGAGATGTTGTGGAAGGGCTCCACGCGGGCATCATGCCAGCCCTGGCCCTCGGTGTAGTTCATGACGAACATGTGATCCGTGAAAATCTTACCGAAGCCCAGCTTCTGGCCCTTGGCGGGCTTTTCCTTGGGAGTCTCGGTTCTGGTGATCTTAATATCAAGCATGGAAAACGCTTCCTTTCAATGATTCAATACTTGACGCACCACAAAAGAACACGTCATTGCGAGGAGGGCAAAGCCCGACGTGGCAATCCCGTCGTTCTTCCGGGCAGTTTCATTGGTGCATCCTTCTATCCACGGGATTGCCACGGCCCTCCGGGCCTCGCAATGACGTGGAAGAATGAATTAAAAATCGTAGCCGATCTGCAGGGCCTTCAGGTTCATGTCGATCAGGCCGGCCTTCTTGGCGGGGATGAAGCTCTTCAGGGTCTCCTCGTTGCCCTCAAAGGCCACAATGTCGATCTCCTTCAGGACCTTGCCGGTGAGGATCATGTTGCTGAGGGTGGCGAAGCCATTGTCCTTGGCCAGCTGGGTGGCGGGGACATAGAACACCTCAATGTCGTCGCGCTCGACCTTGGCATCGATCAGGGTGGAGTCCAGAATGATCTTGCCGCCGGGGACCACGGCATCCACGAACTTCTGCAGGGAGGGCAGGTTCATGGCCACCAGCACATCGGGATTGGTGATGATAGGAGAGCCAACGGGGGTATCGGACAGGATGACGGAGCAGTTGGCGGTGCCGCCGCGCATCTCGGGGCCGTAGCTGGGCAGCCAGGAAAGCTGCTTGCCCTGAGACAGGCCCTTATAAGCCAGGAACTTACCGGCGAAGAGAACGCCCTGGCCGCCGAAGCCGGCCAGCAGAATGGAAGTAGAAGCCATCTTACTTGCCCTCCTTTGCAGCGGTACGGTCCTTGTAGACACCGATGGGGTAGTAGGGCAGCATGTCGCTCTCCACCCACTCCAGAGCCTTCTGGGGAGTCATGCCCCAGTTGGTGGGACAGGCGGAAACCACCTCGACCAGAGAGAAGCCCTTGCCGTCGATCTGGTTCTGGAAGGCCTTCTTGATGGCCTTCTTGGCCTGGTTGACGTTCTTGACGTTGTTCACGGCCACGCGGGCGATGAACTCGGGGCCCTCCAGGGTGGCGAGCATCTCGGAGACCTTGATGGGCCAGCCGCAGTGGTTGACGTCGCGGCCATAGGGAGAGGTCTGGGTCACCTGACCGGGAAGAGAAGTGGGAGCCATCTGGCCGCCGGTCATGCCGTAGATGGCATTGTTGACGAAGATGACGGTGATGTTCTCGTTACGGGCGGCGGAGTGGACGGTCTCGGCCATGCCGATGGAGGCCAGATCGCCGTCGCCCTGGTAGGTGAAGACGATGTTGTCGGGGCGGCAGCGCTTGATGCCGGTGGCGGTGGCGGGTGCACGGCCATGGGCGGCCTCGATCATGTCGCAGGCGAAGTAGTCATAGGCCATAACGGCACAGCCGACGGGGGCCACGCCGATGGTCTTGCCCTCGATGCCCAGCTCGTCAATGGCTTCCGCCACCAGACGGTGGATGATGCCGTGGGGGCAGCCGGGGCAGTAATGCAGAGGCACGTCAGTCAGTGCCTTGGGTTTCTGAAAAACAACAGCCATGTTGGTTACTCTCCTTTCTCAGCGGCACGGATGGATTCCAGCACCTGATCGGGGCTGGGGATCATGCCGCCGGCCCGGTTGCACAGGGTCACGGGCCGCTTACATTCGGTGGCGAGACGCACATCCTCGATCATCTGACCCATGTTCAGCTCCACGCTGACGAATGCCTTGCACTGGTCAGCGGCGGCGCGCAGGGCCTTGGTGGGGAAGGGCCACAGGGTGATGGGACGGATGAGACCCACCTTGATGCCCTCAGCGCGGGCGGCGACGACGGCGTTCTTGGCAACGCGGGAGGCGATGCCGAAGGCCACGACGCAGATTTCTGCGTCCTCCATCATGTACTCCTCCCACAGAGGCTCGTTCTCCTCGATGACGGCGTAACGCTCGTAACGCTCGAAGTTGGTCTTCTCCAGGGCGTCGGGCTGCAGGTACAGGGAGTTGACGATGTTGTGCTTGCGCTTATTTTCGTGACCGGTCAGAGCCCAGGGTTTCTCGTAAGCCTCGATCTCGGCATCCTCGAAGGAGATGGGCTCCATCATCTGGCCGATGGTGCCGTCTGCCAGGATCATGGCGGTCATGCGGTACTTGTCCGCCAGGTTGAAGCCCTTGATGGTGAGGCTGGCCATCTCCTGGACGGAGGCGGGAGCCAGGACGATCATGCGGTAGTCACCGTGACCGCCGCCCTTGGTGGCCTGGAAGTAGTCGGACTGGCTGGGCTGGATGCCGCCCAGGCCGGGACCGCCGCGCTGGACGTTGACAACCAGAGCGGGAACATCGGAACCGGCGATATAGCTCAGGCCCTCAGCCTTCAGGGAGATTCCGGGAGAGGAGGAGGAGGTCATAACGCGGCAGCCGGTGGCGGCAGCACCGTAGACCATGTTGATGGAAGCCACCTCAGACTCGGCCTGCAGGAAGACGCCGCCGATCTTGGGCATCTTCTTTGCCATGTAGGCAGCGATCTCGGTCTGGGGGGTGATGGGATAACCGAAGTAGTGACGGCAGCCGGCCCGGATCGCAGCTTCTGCGATGGCCTCGTTGCCCTTCATCAAAACGAGTTCAGCCATGTGAATTTCCTCCTTATTTTTCCACGGTGATGATGCAGTCGGGGCACATGGTGGCGCAGAAGGCGCAGCCGATGCACTTGTCCTCCGCAACCATCACAGCGGGAGAGTAGCCTTTTTTGTTGATCTGGTTTGCATCAATGGCCAGACAGCCCTTGGGGCAGGCGTTGACACAAAGGCCGCAGCCCTTGCACAGATCGGTGTTGAAGGTGAGTTTTGCCATATCAAAAATCCTCCTTAGGGTTTCTTTTATCCCCACAGAGGTCGGTTGCCCGGCTTCTGGGAAGGTAAGTCAAAGTATTTTTCCTGCAAAGTAAGGGGCAGGACGCCCTGAAGCTCCAGCTTCTCAGCCACATCGGCCTTCGCGGTGGTCATGAAGATGGGCAGGCCGCTGAGCTCGCTGAGCTTTTCCATATAATCCTGGGAACCCAGGACCGTGTCGGCGGTGGTCAGGTCGCCGAGGTTGGTGTTGTTCACGAGGTCGGTAAAACGCAGGCCGCAGGCGGCCTCGATCTCGCGCATGACCTCCAGGGCATCCTCGGGGGTACGGGTCAGGGGGCGGCTGGCGTTGGCCACGAAGAGCATCCGGTAGTTGTTCTCTTCGAGAATGCCGGGCACATACCGGCCCAGGGCGTAGGCACCCCGGTCATCGCCGCCGATGTCCATGATGCCGTAGGTTTCCCGGTCCGTCACCAGACGGTAGGCCTCAGCGGGCAGGGCGGGCAGATCCACATTGGTGTTGGCGAACTGGGGAGAGATCAGATGCACCCCCGCCGCTTCCAGCACCGCAGCGGAATCCTTGGTCCGGAAGTAGGGATTGACGATATCCAGGTCCGCGATGCAGACCTTCTTCCCCTCCGCCGCCAGATGCAGGGCGTAGTTGACGGCAATGTTCGTCTTGCCGCTGCCGTAGTGACCGGCAAATAAAGTGAGTCGTTTGTGTTCCATGGTTGTTGCTCCTGAGAAAAATCTCTCGTAGGGAACGCCGTCCCCGGCGTTCCGGTGGGCGTAAGCCCACAACCCGTACCGAACCGCCGCCTTCGGCGGTCGGAACGCCGGGGACGGCGTTCCCTACGGTGGGGGTTACAGCTTCTTGCGGATGATCTTGCCACTGACGGTCTTGGGCAGCTCGTCCTTGAAGACCACGATTCTGGGGTACTTGTAGGGCGCGGTGCGCTTCTTGACGTACTCCTGGATCTCCTTCTTGAGCTCCTCGGTGCCCTCGGTGCCCTTGACCAGCACGATGGAGGCCTTGACCACCTGGCCGCGGACGGGATCGGGGGCGGCGGACACGCCGCACTCGAGAACGTAGGGCAGCTCCATGATGGTGGACTCGATCTCGAAGGGTCCGATGCGGTAGCCGGAGGACTTGATCACATCGTCCGCACGGCCCACATACCAGTAGAAGCCGTCCTCATCCCGCCAGGCCACGTCGCCGGTGTGGTAGAAGCCGTCCCGCCAGTTCTCGGCGGTGGCCTGATCGTTGCCCTCGTAGCCGTAGCTCAAGCCGCAGGGCAGGCCCTTGGAGATGTCGATACAGATCTCGCCGGTCTCACCGGTCTCCACATCCTTGCCATCGGGGTCCAGCAGGTGCACATCGTACAGGGGCACGGGCTTACCCATGGAGCCCAGCTTGTGGCTGGAGCCGTTGATGTTGCCGATGATGAGGGTACTTTCGGACTGGCCGAAGCCCTCCATGATGGGCAGGCCCGTGGCGGCCTTGAACTGCTGGTAGACCTCGGGGTTCAGGGCCTCACCGGCGGTGGAGGCATGCTCGATGGAAGACAGGTCGAAGCGGCTCAGGTCCTGCTTCGCCAGCATACGGTACATGGTGGGGGGCGCGCAGAAGGTGGTGATGCGGTACTTGCCGATCATGGGCAGGATCTTCTCCGCATCGAAGCGGTCGAAGTCGTAGACGAAAATGGGAGCCTCACACAGCCACTGACCGTAGATCTTGCCCCAGCTGGACTTGGCCCAGCCGGTGTCGGAGATGGTCAGGTGCAGGCCATCGGGATTGACCCGGTGCCAGTACTTGGCGGTGATGAAGTGGCCCAGGGGATATTTATAATTGTGTGCCGCCAGCTTGGGATAGCCGCTGGTGCCGGAGGTGAAGAACATCAGCATGGGGGCACTGCCGCAGGGGGCGTCCTCTGCCCGCTCGAAGCGGCTGGAGAAGAGGGGGTACTCTTCATTGAAATCATGCCAGCCCTCTCTGGAGCCGTTCACCAGGATCTTATGCTGGACACCGGGGCACTTTGCCGCGGCGGCATCCACGGCATCCGCCACATCGCCGTCGGCGGTGCAGAGGATGGCCTTGACCTTGCCCGCCTCGAAGCGGTAGGTGAAGTCCTTTTCCAGGAGCTGATTGGTGGCGGGGATGGCCACCGCGCCCAGCTTGTGCAGGGCCAGGACACTGAACCAGTACTGGTAGTGCCGCTTCAGCACCAGCATCACCCGGTCGCCCCGCTTGATACCCAGGGACTTGAAGTAGTTGGCAGCTCTGGCGGATTCCTTCTTCATGTCCTGGAAGGTGAACCGCCGCTCGGTCATGTCCTCGGAAATGTGGAGCATGGCCACCTTGTCGGGCTGCTCGGTGCCCAGGGTGTCGATGATGTCGAAGGCGAAGTTGAACTGCTCCTGCCCCTTGAAGGAAATACCCGTCAGGATGCCGCCCTCGGTGGTAGTGTCGATAAACTTGCGGTAAATTCTCGGCTTCTTGTCGGGAGCCCGCCACTTGGTCTCGGGGATCTCCATGGCCGCGGGCTGCTCGCCCTCACGGGCGGCGGAGTTGCTCAGGACGAAGGCGTAGAAGGCGCAGTCCTCGCCGCCGACGGCGATCATGCCGTGGGGGGTGGCGGAATCGTAGTAGATGGTGTCGCCGGCGTTCAGGATCTCGGTCCGTCCGCCGATCTGGATCTTCATCTGGCCCCGGATGACGATGTCGCACTCCTGGCCCTCGTGGGTGACCAGCTCGATGTCCTCATACTCGGCACCGGGGCGATACTTCATCTCCATGTACAGGGGCAGGGCGATGCGGTTGCGGAAATCGGCGGCCAGGTTGTAGCCGACCATGTGGTGGGCCTCCTCGATGCGCTGGCCCTCGCCTGCACGGGTCAGGTCATAGCTGCGCAGCTTGGGGCTCCGGCCCTCCAGCAGGTCACCCATATCAACGCCGAAGCTCAGGGTGCAGCGATAGAGGAAGGCGATGCTCAAATTCCTGGCACCGGACTCGCAGTCCATGTATTCCTCGACGGTCAGATTCGTCCGTCTTGCCATCTCCTGGACGGTGAAGCCGGAGATCTCACGCAGCTCCCGGATACGGGCCGCCACTTCCCGTATCTTGAAATCCATGCCGGTCATTGTCTGTTCCATAGGTTTTCTCTCCTATCCGTTGATAACAAAAAAGCTCGTCTCAAAGAAATGATTCTTTGAGACGAGCTAAAAATATACCCGCGGTACCACTCAAATTGCATCACCCTCACGGGCGATACCCCTCATCGGGCTCCAGCAAGCCCTAAGCACTGACGCAGCTGACGCGGGGAAGTTCTACTGACAGGTCTTGCGTTCTTCTTCCCGGCTTGGGAGCGACAACCGACCGCGTGTCTCATGGCTTGCACCAACCGCCAATTCTCTGGGAGTCCAACTGCGAGCGATCCTCTCCGTCTGAGCCTTTCGTTCAATTTGCTAGAATCATATCACTCAAATTTGAAATTGTCAACAAAAAAGTGTGCGTGTCAGGGAAAAATGTTTCCCCGTGACGAACGTCCAAAAGGAACCCGTCATTGCGAGGCCGCAGGCCGTGGCAATCCCCCGGAGCTTCCGAGAGGTTCCTTTGGTGCTTCCTTCTGTCCACGGGATTGCCACGGGGGCTGCGCCCCCTCGCAATGACGTGGTAATTCTTACAGCTTATTGCGGATGATCTTACCGGAGATGGTCTTGGGCAACTCGTCGCGGAATTCGACGATTCTGGGATACTTGTAGGGCGCGGTGCGCTGCTTGACGTAGGTCTGGATCTCCTTCTTCAGCTCCTCGGTGCCCTCATGACCGGGAACCAGCACGATGCAGGCCTTGACCACCTGGCCACGGACCTCGTCGGGGGCGGCGCAGACGCCGCACTCCAGAACGTAGGGCAGCTCCATGATGGTACTTTCGATCTCGAAGGGTCCGATGCGGTAGCCGCTGGACTTGATGACGTCGTCGGCCCGGCCCACATACCAGTAGTAGCCGTCCTCATCCCGCCAGGCCAGATCGCCGGTGTGGTACATGCCGTCGTGCCAGACGCCGTCGGTGGCTTCCTTGTTCCGGTAGTAGCCCAGGAACACGCCGCAGGTGGGCTGGGGATCGGTGCGGATGACGATCTCGCCGTTGACGCCGTCGGCCACGGGATTGCCGTCCATGTCCACCAGATCGATGCCATAGCCGGGGACGGGCTTGCCCATGGCACCGGGCTTGAGCTGGGTGCCCACCAGATTGGCGATGCCCAGAGTCATCTCGGTCTGGCCGAAGCCCTCAGCGATCCGCAGGCCCGTGGCCTGCTCGAACTTGTAGAAGACCTCGGGGTTCAGGGCCTCACCGGCGGTGGTGGCGTGGCGGATGGAAGAAAGGTCGTAGCCGCTCAGATCCTTCTTGATGAGCATCCGGTACATGGTGGGCGGTGCACAGAAGGTGGTGATCTGGTACTTGGCGAACATGGGCAGGATCTTCTCCGCATCGAAGCGGTCGAAATCATAGACGAAGACCGCGCCCTCGCAGAGCCACTGGCCGTAGAGCTTGCCCCACAGGGCCTTGCCCCAGCCGGTCTCGGAGATGGTGAAGTGGAGCCCGTCGGGCTTGCACATGTGCCAGTACTTGGCGGTGACAAAGTGGCCCAGGGCGTATTTGTAGGAATGCATGGCCATCTTGGGATAGCCGGTGGTGCCGGAGGTGAAGAGCATCAGCATAGGATCGTCGCCACAGGGAGCGTCTTCGGTGCGGACATAGCGGCGGCTGAACAGGCCGTATTCCTCATTGAAATCGTGCCAGCCTTCCCGTTTTCCACCCACCAGAACCTTGGTGAGCTTCATACCACAGACCGCTTCTGCCAATTCCACCTGATGAGCAGTATCGCCATCAGCAGTACACAGGATCGCGGAAACACCACCCGCCTGGAACCGGTAGGTGAAATCATGCTCCATCAGCTGGTTGGTTGCGGGGATAGCAATGGCACCCAGTTTGTGCAGACCAAGAATTGCATACCAGAACTGGTAATGGCGCTTCAGCACCAACATGACTCGGTCGCCACGCTTGATGCCTAGGCTCTTGAAGTAGTTTGCACACTGGGAGGAAGCATCTTTGAAATCCTTGAAGGTGAACCGACGCTCGGTCATATCATTTGCGATGTGAACCATAGCCAGC
>JBGVNV010000052.1:0-4647 GCA_045125955.1 Faecousia sp. | reverse complement strand
GAAGAAGGAGGCGGGAGTGGTATCCTTGGAACCCAGGCCGTAACGACCGCCGATGACGGTGACGTTGCTGCAGCCGCACTTGGCCAGAGCCATGACGACATCCTGGTACAGGGGCTCGCCCTGGGAGCCGGGCTCCTTGGTGCGGTCCAGAACAGCGATGGACTTGACGGTGTCGGGGATGGCGGCCAGCAGGTGCTCGGAGCTCCAGGGACGGAACAGGCGGACCTTGACCAGACCGACCTTCTCGCCGTGGGCGTTCAGGTAGTCGATGACCTCTTCGATGACGTCACAGACGGAACCCATGGCCACGATGACGCGGTCAGCATCGGGAGCACCGTAGTAGTTGAACAGCTGGTAGTTGGTGCCCAGCTTCTCGTTGACCTTGCCCATGTACTTCTCGACGATGGCGGGCAGAGCGTCGTAGTACTTGTTGCAGGCCTCACGGTGCTGGAAGAAGATGTCGTCGTTCTCGTGGGAACCACGCATGGCGGGACGCTCGGGGTTCAGGGAGTGCTTGCGGAACTCCTCGACAGCCTCCATGTTGGTCATTTCCTTCAGGTCCTCGTAGTCCCAGATGGCGATCTTCTGGATCTCATGGGAGGTACGGAAACCGTCGAAGAAGTTCAGGAAGGGAACGCGGCCCTCGATGGAAGCCAGGTGAGCAACAGCGCCCAGGTCCATGACTTCCTGCACGTTGGTCTCGCACATCATGGCGAAGCCGGTCTGACGGCAGGCGTAAACGTCGGAGTGGTCACCGAAGATGTTCAGAGCCTGAGCGGAGACGGTACGGGCAGAGACGTGGAACACGCAGGGCAGCAGCTCGCCGGCGATCTTGTACATGTTGGGGATCATCAGCAGCAGGCCCTGGGAGGCGGTGTAGGTGGTGGTCATAGCACCGGCGGCCAGGGAGCCGTGAACGGTACCAGCAGCACCAGCCTCGGACTGCATCTCGACGACCTTGACGGTGTCGCCGAAGATGTTCTTCCGACCGGCAGCGGACCACTGATCAACGTAGTCAGCCATGGGGGAAGAGGGAGTGATGGGGTAGATGCCAGCAACCTCGGTAAAGGCGTAGCTGACGTGGGCGGCAGCAGTATTGCCGTCCATGGTCTTAAATTTTCTAGCCAAAATGAATACCTCCTAAAGTATTACAAATTTTGTCGCATATATAATAACACTGGTTTGGGGATTTGTAAAGTCGGGATTTTGCAGGTAAGACTAAAATTGTGCATTATTTTTTTCTAGTGTCGGCTAATTTGTGCAAAAAGGTTTTGGATTCCTATGGCTTTTGCCGGATTTGCCATGCTTTTCCAAGAGACAAAATGGGGAAAATCGTATTTCTATGACGGACGGCGGGACAGGATTTCCACTTGCTGGAAATACAGGGCGGTATTCTGTACTTCGGCACAGCGGGGAAAAAAGCAGAATTCTGCTTCAGAGAACCCTTTGCTTCATCGTATAAAAATACCCAACGCAGGAAAGCTCCGCATTGGGTATTTCGTTAGTTTTCGATTATACTGTCGAGGCGATTTCTCCAGAATTCCATAATTTGGGCATAGTTTGGATTCTGGTCCGTCGTACCGACGAAGATGCGTCCCATTACAGAAATGATCCAGAGGTCATGATCCTCGGAGAAGAAAATGTCGGTCGATGAGACTGTGGCAAAAGAATACTCCGCCAGCTCGATCGAGGCAAATGTGTGGTAATTGCCCGGCATATTTATCATTTCGTATAGCGGATAAGCGGATTCATAAATCGCCCCAACCTGGCAGCCGGGGAGTTCAAGGCCCGTTAACTGAAATCTGTGGGCTTCAAACAGGCGGTTATCAATTCTGGCTTCAATGGAAAGTGTGCCGGCTTCCATTACATTTCCTTCGAGGTCTACCTCCGCTCCGCGCAGGGTGCATGCGATTTTCCGGGGCGAAGACAGAATGAAAAAGGTAAATGAAATAACCAGGATTGAAATGATGATCAGTCGGGAGGGGTGTGGCATTTTGTGTTTTTTAAACATACAATACCTCCGTTTCTCACATTTATATCTTACAATGACAATAGCATGAAAAGTATTGCTTGTAAATGGGAAATTACGCGATAGAGGAGAAAAGGATTGTCTTTGCAGGTAAAATGCGCTATGATAGGAGAAACGCAAAAGAAAGGAAGTGCAGCGGCATGATCTGTAGTGTGCGATCCCTGGCCATCACCGGTATCCAGGGCAGCGGCGTGGTCGCTGAGTGCTATATTTCCAACGGTCTTCCGGGCTTTGATATCGTGGGACTGCCCGATGCAGCGGTGAAGGAGGCCCGGGAGCGGGTCCGGGCGGCGGCGAAGAATTCGGGCTTTTCCTTTCCCGTCAGCCGCATCACTGTCAATCTGGCCCCCGCCAATGTGAAGAAGGCGGGCACCCAGTACGATCTGCCCATTGCCTTGAGCATTCTGGCGGCCTCCGGCGCGGTGCGCCGTCCCAGCCAGCACACGGCCTTTCTGGGCGAATTAAGCCTGGACGGCAGACTGCGGCCCATCGCGGGCGTGCTGCCTATGGCCCTGGCTGCCAAGCGGGAGGGGATCAAGTTCCTCTTTGTCCCCAAGGAAAACGCCGCCGAGGCCACTCTGGCCCGGGGTCCTGAGGTCTACGGCGTGGAAAATCTGCGGCAGATCGCCCAGATTCTCAATGGAGAGGTCCAGGCCCAGCCGGAGCCCGAATGGGTACCGGTGGAGGCGGATGTCCCCATGCCCGACTTTAAAGATGTGCTGGGTCAGGAGAATGTGAAGCGGGCATTAGAGGTCGCCGCCGCAGGCGGTCACAATGTGCTGCTCATCGGCCCGCCCGGCTCCGGCAAGAGCATGCTTTCCAAGCGTCTGCCCTCCATATTGCCCTCCATGACCCGGGAGGAGGCATTGGAGGTCAGCCAGATCTATTCCGTCATGGGCCTTCTGAGCGCGAAGGAGCCACTGCTGACCCGGCGGCCCTTCCGCAGCCCCCACCATACCATTTCCAACGCGGGTCTTGCCGGCGGCGGCACCAATCCGAAGCCCGGTGAGATCTCCATGGCCCACCAGGGCGTGCTGTTTCTGGACGAGCTGCCGGAATTCCACAAGGATACCCTGGACCTCATGCGCCAGCCCTTGGAGGACGGGCAAGTGACCATCTCCCGTGTGGCGGGTGCGGTGACCTACCCGGCGGAATTCATGCTGGTGTGCGCCATGAATCCCTGTAAATGCGGCTGGTACGGCGACCCCAGCGGGCGGTGCTCCTGTTCGGAGAATTCCGTGAAGAATTACAGAAGCCGCATCTCCGGCCCCATGCTGGACCGGATCGACATCGTGGTGGAGGTCCCCTCGGTCCATTTTGAGGACCTGCGCCGCAGAGCGGAAGCGGAGCCCTCCGCCGCCGTCAAGGAGCGGGTGGACAAGGCGCGCTCCATTCAGAATGAGCGGTACGGCGAGGACAGCGGCATCTGCAACGCCAGAATGAAGCCGGGTCAGCTCCGCAAATACTGCGAGCTGGACGAGGCCTCGGCGGGACTCATGAAGCAGGCCTTCGAGGCCATGGGCCTGACGGCGCGAAGCTACGACCGCATTTTAAAGGTGGCCCGGACCGTTGCCGACCTGGACGGAAGCGAAACCATCCAGCCCCAGCACCTGGCAGAGGCCATTCAGTACAGAGCTGTGAATTTAGGGAATCGTTAACAATCATGCACGTCATTGCGAGCCCCGACAGGGGCGTGGCAATCCCCTAAGGATTCCGGAAACCCAGAGGAGATTGCCACGTCGGGCTCCGCCCTCCTCGCAATGACGTGTGCTTTTAAGAAGGAGTAACTATGACTAGATTTTTTGTGTCCCCCGAAGAACTGGGGAATGACAATATTCAGTTGGTGGGGGAGAATGCTTCCCATGCCAAGGTGCTTCGCCTGAAGGTGGGCGAGCAGGTGCTGGTCTGCGATGGCGAGGGCAAGGAGTGCCTGTGCGCCGTGGTGGATTCGAGCTGGAATCTGGAGGTCCTGGAGCGGCGGGAGAGCGTGTCTGAGCCCGGCGTGCAGGTCAGCGTGTACATGGCCTTCCCCAAGGCGGACAAGCTGGAGCATGTGATCCAGAAGGCCACAGAGCTGGGCGTTTACGAGATCGTGGCGTTCCCCAGTGCCCGGTGCGTCAGTAAGCCCGACGAGAAGAGCCTGAAAAAGAAGCTGGAGCGGTGGCAGAAGATCGCCGCCTCC
Organism: Faecousia sp.; assembly: GCA_045125955.1. Taxonomy (GTDB): domain Bacteria; phylum Bacillota; class Clostridia; order Oscillospirales; family Oscillospiraceae; genus Faecousia. The sequence continues at coordinate 436 of JBGVNV010000052.1, read as the reverse complement.
GCTGCGGAGCAGTCCGGCCGGGGCAGAATCCCCCAGGTGGTCATCCTGCCTTCCTTTGCCGAGGCCCTGAAGCGGGGCGCGCAGACCGACCTGCCAATGATGTTCTACGAAAATGAGCAGGCCACGACCTTGCACATGGCCCTGAATTCCGGCGAGTGGAAGTCCGCCGCCCTCCTGACCGGCCCCGAGGGCGGTTTGGAGGAGAAGGAAGTGAAGCAGGCCATGGAGGCAGGCTGGAAGGTCTGTACCCTGGGCAAGCGGATTCTCAGATGCGAGACGGCACCGCTGTGCGCCCTGTCTGCCGTTATGTATGCGGCGGGGGAGTTCTAAGTGGAAAGTTGAAAATTGAAAGTTGAAAGTTGCGGCCCTGTCTTCGGACAGGGCCGTTTTTCTCTGCGCGTAGGGGCGACCCTTGCGGTCGTCCCGGCGTGTTGTG
>JBGVNV010000051.1:0-73377 GCA_045125955.1 Faecousia sp. | reverse complement strand
CCATTCAGCTCGCGCACGCATCAGCTGCCGGCCTTGCCGGCATTACAGGTCCAGGTAGGAGTCGGAGTACAGAACGTGGTTCTTGAAGATGTCGCAGGACTTGATGGTCTCCATCAGGCGCAGGTCGTTGGGGTTGACGATGGCGGAGGTCAGACCCTGCATCATGCACATGGCAACCAGAGTGGCGTCCATGATGGGACGGACGTGCTTGGGGCAGCCGTTGGAGTTGTTGGACAGACCGCCGGTGGACTTCAGACCCTTGTCGGAGAACATCTTGATGGCCTCCAGGACCTCCATCTGCTTGTCCTGCATGCCCTTGACAACCAGGAACAGGGGGTCGAACCACAGGTCGTCGGAGGTCATGCCCAGGGACAGGCCGCGCTCCAGCATGTTGTCGCAGTGCATCTCGCGCTCAGCGTTGTCCTTGGCGATGCCGTCAGCGGAGCACAGAGCGATACAGATGGCATCGTTGGCAGCAGCCAGATCGATGTAGCCGATACGGGAGCCAGCGTCAGCGGAGTTGACGATGGGCTTGCCGTTGGCGCGGTTGTAGACCTTGATACCAGCCTCGATGGCCTTCATGTTGGCGGTGTCCAGAGCCAGAGGAACGTTGTTGAAGTTCTCCTGCAGCAGCTTGACAGCCCACATCATGCGCTCGGGACCGTCCTTCTCAGCGGGGCCGATGTTGACATCCAGGTAGGTGGCACCGGCCTTGATCTGAGCAGCGGCACGCTCCAGGATGGGAGCGGGATCACGCTCGTCCATAGCACGGCGGATGGCGGGAGCGATGCAGTGGATGCGCTCGCCGATGGTGACGAACTGCTTGGACTCGGGGTTGTAGCCCTTGTACTGAACGCCCATGTCGACGATCTCGATCTTGGGAACCTTCTTCTCCAGCAGCTCCTCGAAGGACATCTCAACGACAGCCTCCTGAACGGTGCCAGCCTTGGCAGCACGCTCAGCCTGGGCAGCCTTGACGCCGGCCTCGTACTCCTTCTCCTTGAAGTACTTGGGCAGCTGCACGGCCTCCAGAGGACCGACAACGACATCCCACTCAGGCAGCTTCTCCTGGATCTCGCCCTTCATGACGGCGACCTTGCCAGGGATGACCAGAGTGCGGTTCTTGATCTTGTTGGCGATGTCCAGCTCATCGAAGGTCTTCTTGATGGTGGAGGAGGACAGCTTGCCGGCGGCCCAGGCAGTCAGAACGGACATGCCGGAAGCGTCGGTGATGATCAGGTTGATGGGCTGGCCGGAACGCTCCAGCTCGCCGGAAACCAGGAAGTAGGTCAGAGCGAAGTCGACGGTCAGAGCGCAGGGGCTGTTCTCGTCGGCACCGTTGATGGGGTAGATCTTGGCCTCGACCTTCATGGGCTTCTGGGGATCGGTGAAGATGTTCTGACGCAGGCCGTACAGAGGCAGAGCCTGGGCGTAGGACATGCCGTCCATGACGATGATGGAAGCGTACTTCTCAACGAACATGGAAGCCAGAGCGGTCTGCAGACGGTTGTCACCGGCAGCGATCTTGGTCAGGTTGACGATGGAGGGGTAACCGAAGGTACGGTCCTCCTGCTTCAGAGCAGTACGGCGGACGTTGACGGCGTTGGCCAGGGTCTCCTTGGCGTTGGCACCGGTGACATCCAGAACCAGGTTCTTGTTGCCAGCGGCCTCCATAGCCTTCACGGTGTCATACAGGTCGGAGATGTTGGAAGCCCAGACGCCCAGGACGTTCTTGCCCACGATGGCGTTCATTTCCTTCCAGTTGTCGGGGGTTGCGCCGTCCAGGATGGCGGCATCACCGGCGACGGCCAGAGCAGCCTTGGCGCACTCGACGTCCCAGCACTCCAGGACCAGAGCGCGGCCGGTGGCGGCAGCCTTCTTGACCAGCTCAGCGTAAGCGGCGGCATCGGTGCCCTTGTTGGCAACGAAGACCATCTCGACGTACATACGCTCGCCGATACGCTCGTAGTCGACCTTGGCCATGGCGGCCAGCTTGGCGTCGACTTCCTCAGCGGACATGGTGGTGTCAACGGAGACGGCGAACAGGTTCTTGTTCACCAGGGTCTTCTCGTGACGGAACAGGACGGTCTCACCGCCCAGCTTGTGCTCGCCGACGGAGATGGTCTTCATCAGGGGAGCGGTAGCGGAATTCAGGGTAGCCAGAGCCTCCTCGGAGAAGTAGGGGCACTTGTCCAGGGAAACAGCACCCTGGGCGACCTTCATACAGAAAGCCATACAGGTGGGGGAGCCGCACTCCTTACAGTTCTTCTTGGGAGACAGCTTAAAAATGTCAAGACCTTTCAGAGCCATGGTATATATCCTCCTTACCGATTAGACGAGCTCAGTGATGAACTTCTTGATGGTTGCGATGGCGGCAGGATGGCGCAGAACGATGGCATCAGCACCGCCGACCAGATCGGCAGCAGCAGTGGAGATCTCCATGTTGATGGCGCGCTCCTCCTGGCAGCCCCATGCGGGCTCGTCTTCCTCAGTGGCGGTGGACTCCTTGACGCCCCAGGCATCGACGGAAGCGACAGCCAGGATGGGCATCTTCAGGTCGATATCGCCCTGGGCCAGACCGGCCAGACGGATGCGGTCGAAGGTGGAAGCGGCGTACTCGTAGCCATAGCCGACAGCGGCGGTGCCGATGTCCATGACGATGGACTCAGGATTGACATTCAGGCCCTTCAGCATGATGTTCAGCTGCTTGGCCAGGTTGATGTCATCGGCGGTCTCGGCGCCCAGCTTCTGGCCGGAAGCCAGAGCGACGGAAGCACCGACGGTCTTGTAGTTCTCGTTCTTGGCAGACATGAACAGAGCGTTCTTGCCGGTCAGGGCCTCAGCGATCTTGCTCAGCAGCTCGGTGTCCTTCTCGATGTTCTTGCAGCCCAGGACGACCAGGGGCAGATCGGTGACAGCGGCGACGGCAACAGCGTCAGCAACGCAGTCCTCGACGGAGCGGTTGGCACCGTTGGGGTCGGCAGCGGCGAAGTTCAGAGCCAGGAAGTCGACACCGGGGATGGTGGCAGCCTTGGCGGCGCACTCAGCCAGAGTGGTGCAGCCGGCGTAGACCTCGGCCAGACCGGCGTTGGTCCAGGTGGGGGCGGCGTGGGAAACCTCAACACCGACCTTGGGAGCGTTCTCGATGGGAGCATCGAAGCTGTAGAAGGGCAGTACATTCTGACCGCCGATGACGATAGCCTTGTCACCGGTGCCCAGGGTCACGGCGTTGATCCGTGCGCTGTATGCCTGCTTCTTGGGTTCGAAAGACATAGTAGATATCCTCCTTAAAAATAATGTACCAATTGATAATTGAAAATGGAAAATTGAAAATTGCCTAAGCCGAAAACGCGGAGCATTTTCAACTTTCAACTTTCAATTTTCAATTTTACGGAAGTTAGAGGAAGCTCTGAGTGAATTAACGAGAGGGGATGGCGAGAGATTTTTCGGCAAATGAAAGTTTGAAAACGCAGGAATACTGTATGTATTTCAAGTTTTTCAAACTGCACAGTTGGCGAAAAAGATCCGCCAGCCACCGAAGTTGATTTATTCAGAGATTCCTTAAATGCCCAGATCCTTCATAATGGCCTTCAGAGCCATCTTGACAGGATTGTTCTCGGGCAGACGTGCGCTGGGCTCGCCGTCGCAGTCGCACTGGTAGACGGCCTCGTCCTGGGGCAGCACGCCAATGAGCTTCAGACCGTGCTTGTCGATCTCGGCCTTGACACCCTCGCTGAGGATGCCGTTGGGGGCGCGGTTGATGATCAGGCCCATCTGGGTGGGGTTCAGCTCCATCTCGTTAATCATCTCGGCCAGTCTTGCCACAGCCTGAACGCCGCGGCGGGAGCAGTCGGAGATCAGCAGCATGGTGTCCACATGGGGCAGGGTGCCGCGGGCCACATGCTCCAGGCCGGCCTCGTTGTCCATGACGACGTAGGAATAGTTGTGGGCATACTTGTCCATCAGCCGCTGGAGCAGGCCGTTGACGAAGCAGTAGCAGCCCTTGCCCTGGGTGCGGCCCATGACCAGCATATCGAAATCATCGTCCTCGATGAGGGCGGAGTTGAACTTGAAGTCTGCGTAGTCGGCCTTGGTCATGCTGGCGGGGATGGTGCCCTTCAGCTCAGCCTGGGCGATCTCCTCCCGGATCTGGCCCAGAGAGGTGTCCACCTCCACGCCCAGGACCTCGTTGAGGTTGGAGTTCGCGTCGGCATCGACGACCAGGACGGGACCGCGGTTCTTCTTGCAAAGGTAATCGATCAGCATGCCGCAGGTGGTGGTCTTACCCACGCCGCCCTTACCGGCCACTGCGATGGTATGGGGATTTGCCATAGGTGTCATTCTCCTTCGTTGGGGAAATGTGTCGCATGGGCGCAATTACACCCATATCGATACAACGATATCGTATCACAGACGGCGGCGATTTTCAACCCATAAATTCACGAAAATTCCCATGGCACTGTCAAAAAATGCCATGGGAATTTGTTGGATATTATATGGTGAAGCCAAATTCGTGGCAAAGCCCGTCGCAGACGGCATAAATCGTCACGCCGTCGGGCCGTTCATGCACGGTCAGCTCGTCGATGCGCCCCTGGAGCCGGGCCCGGACATAGGCCACCGGGTCATCGGTCTCCACCTCTTCGATGAAAATATCGCGCATCTGGTTGTTGGGACAGTGGTTCTTGATCTCGTGAACAAGCTCGTATTCCATGGGGGACCTCCTGGTGGGGGGATGGGCGGTTCGTTTTATGGGACCGGGTTGGGTACGGTACAAAGGCTTCTCCCCCCGCGGGGGAGAAGCTGTCATCCATTGGCTCTTCGGAACCAATGGATGACTGATGTGGGGGGCCGCCAAAGGCGGCTGCAGTACAGGCTGCATTACGGGAAAACTGTCGGCGAATTGGGGGATGGGGATTCTATCCCAAATGCCGCAGGATATCCTCGCAGACACCCCTGAAATTTCTGTCGATATCGGAATTGGCGTAGCGCAGGACTGTGAGGCCCTGCTCCCGCAGAAATTGGTCGCGGACTTTGTCAGCCTGTTTGCCGGGGAGGTCGTAATGCTGAGAGCCGTCCAGTTCGATGACCAGTTTCTTTTCAGCAATGTAGAAATCCACGATATAGGGATCAATGACCTTTTGGCGGTGGACCATAACGCTGAGATGCTTGAGAAAGTCGTACCAAAGATGCCGCTCGTGGCGGGTCATGTTCTTCCGGAGTGTTCTGGCCAATTCGGTTAGATTTTTGCCGGAGTCCGTACAGATCCCTTCTTTCTATACATCGTACAGTGGGGAAGCGTTTTTGCCGCCCCTGCTGGGGCGGCATCACCCACATCAGTCAGAAAATCGGTTCCGAAGAGCCGATTTTCTGACAGCTTCTCTCTCGAGGGAGAAGCCTTTGGAGGTGACTTTCGGCTGGTTCCGTTCAAATGCCATCCAGCTTATCCTTCAGCCGCTGGAAGCGGATGCGGCGGCGTTCTTCGCCGTGGGACCAGGCCAGGTGCTCGTCTTCGGTCTGAAGCTTCAGGCCGGGGACGCTCATGGGCTTGTCGTTCTCGTCCAGGGCCACCATCATGAAGTGGGCGTTGTTGATGCGGTGCCGCTCGCCCTGGAGGTTCTCCACATAGGTGTCCACGCAGACCTCCATGGAGCTCTTGCCCACCCAGGTCAGCTTGCCCTTGATGACCACCATATCGTTCTGGTAGGCACCGTGGAGGAAGGTAAGGTTGTCCACGGAGGCGGTGGTCACATTGCCGCCGCAGTGACGCTTGGCCACGATGCCGGCGGCCTCGTCGATCCACTGCATCAGGATGCCGCCGAAGAGGCGGTTTGCGCCGTTGAGGTGGGTGGGGCGGATGAGATAGACGGTCTCCACGCGGGAGTCGTCTACGGTCTTGTAAATTCGTTCCATGAGGATGCTCCTTTCGGTGTTCTTTTAGGTACAATATACCACCGTCCGGGTGCTTTTTCAAGTGCGCAGCCCATGGAAAACGGGGTCCGGATTTTCGTCGAAAATGAAAAGATGCAGGGCCGAAAACTGTGGATTATGAACGGATATTCTCGATAATGGCAAAAATGCCTTGTCATCCAAATGAAATTGTGGTAAAATTTTTCCGTATAGGCATATCCCCGCTGCCTGTGAACGAGAATATAGTGGAGGTTATTTCATGGCAATCAAAGCATCCGAGAACTTCAAGGTTTATAAGAACCCCAACGGTCCCACCATCACCACCGTGAAGCGTCCCGTCATTGAGCAGGACGGTCTGTACTTCAAGGATATCGACGGCTCCGGCGTTGTCTCCGCCGTCAACGACTGGCGTCTGTCCCCCGCTGAGCGCGCCGCCGCTTATGTCAAGCAGATGACCCTGGATGAGAAGATTGGCCAGCTGTTCATCTCCGACTGGCGCATGGGCCCCAAGTACCCCTCCGCCCGTCTGAAGGGCCATGTGGCCGTGGCCGATGAATCCGGCTGTGTCGACGAGGCCGAGGTCCACCAGAAGACCATCTTCGGTGAGCAGCATCTGCCCGGCACCTCCACCCTCATCAAGGAGTGGTTCGCCCGCCATACCATCCTCCGTGAAAATGCCCAGCCCGATGATCTGGCTGACTACCTGAACCAGCTCCAGGCCATCGCCGAGGAGTGCGAGCGTTTTGTCCCCGTCCAGGCCGCCTCCAACTCCCGTAACGAGAACGGCGAGATCGTCTTCGGCATGAACGATGCCGGCGGCGTGTTCCCCACCTGGCCCGGCACCCTGGGCATCGCCGCCGCCGTCAAGGGCTCCGGCATCGAGGTCGCCGACAAGTGGGCCGAGGCCACCCGCCAGAGCTGGGAGGCCTGCAACCTGCGCAAGGGCTATATGTACATGGTCGACTGCATGTCCGATCCCCGCTGGCAGCGTTCCTACGGCACCTTCGGCGAGGACCCCGCTCTGATCTGCGAGATCGCCGAGCACATCATCCCCCGGATCCAGGGCAGTGATGCGGGCGTCACCGATTCCGGCGTTGCCTTCACCTGCAAGCACTTCCCCGGCGGCGGTCCCCGTGAGAACGGCTTCGATCCCCACTACGCCGCTGGCCAGTGGAACGTCTACGCCACCCCCGGCAGTCTTCAGAAGTACCACATGCCCGGCTTCGTCTCCGCCGTGAAGATGAACACCTCCTCCATCATGCCCTACTACTCCAAGCCCGCCGCAGCCAAGTCCGCTGTCCAGCAGGATATGGAGGGCAAGGACATCCGCTTCGATCCCTACGGCTTCGCCTACAACAAGGTCTTTGTCCATGACATCCTCCGGGGCCAGATGGGCTTCAAGGGCTACCTGAACTCCGACACCGGCATCGTCCACAACATGTGCTGGGGCGTGGAGGCTCTGGACATCGCCGAGCGTATCGGCTTCGCCGTCAACAACGCCGGTATCGACGTGATCTCCGGTCTGTACGACAACGCCGCCGGTAAGGAGGCCTACGAGCGCGCCACCAACGGCTACTACGACACCCACACCCTGCCCGCTGGGCTGACCCCCGACATGGTCACCCTGAACGACGCCGTCATCGACCGGGCCGTCACCCGGACCCTGACCGAGATGTTCACCCTGGGCATGTTCGAGAACACCTACCGTGATGCCAAGGCCGCCAAGGAGATCGTCTCCGGCTCCCAGTATTGGCGTGACGCCGAGCTGGCCCACCGTCAGAGCGTGGTCCTGCTGAAGAACGACGGCCCCTGCCCCTGAACGCCACCGGCAAGAAGGTCTACGTGGAGGCCTTCAAGAAGAACGCCGAGCAGGGCGAGCTGGCTACCAAGGCTCTGCGGGAGATGGTCGCCCAGGATGCCACTCTGGTGGACGACTACAACGAGGCCGACATCGCCATCCTGTTCGTCAATCCCTCCTCCGGTGACTACTTCACCGCCACCGCCGGTTATCTGGAGCTGGACATCTGCGAGGGCAAGACCGTTCCCAACGTGGACGACTTCTGCCGTCCCATGGCCGAGACCCATCTGGAGACCACCCTGACCGGCGTGAACAAGATCGCCGAGATCGCTGCCGCTGTCCACGCCAAGGGCGGCAAGGTCATCTCCAACATCAACTTCCCCCTGGCCTGGCTGGTTGGCAACGTCGAGCGCAATGTGGACGCAATGCTCGCCGGCTTCGAGACCTACCCCGCCGCCACCCTGGACATTATCTTCGGCCGCTACAACCCCACCGGCAAGCTGCCCATCACCCTGCCCAAGGGCGATGAGGTTCTGGCTGTCAACGAGAACGGTGTCTGCATCAGCCCCAACGACGTCCCCGGCTACGACAAGGACCAGTACATGCCCGCTGAGCTCAAGGACGAGAACGGCAAGGCCTACGCCTACCGCGATGCCAATGGCAATTACTACGAGCTGAACTTCGGTCTGTCTTATTAATGCAGAATTCATAATGCATAATGCAGAATGACTGACCGTAATGGGGCGGGGGCTTGCTCCCGCTTCGTTTTCTGCATTCATCATTCTGCATTCTGCATTTTCGTTTCAGGAGGTGGAATATGCTTATCAAACTTAACAACGAGCAGGGGCGCGCGGTCTGCGGTGTCCTCTTCGACATGGATGGCGTGGTCATTGACACGGAAAAATTATATACCCGTTTCTGGATGGAGGCGGCCCGGGAGCTGGGGCACCCCATGACTTTGGAGCAGGCCCTGCAGATGCGCAGCCTGGGCCGGGGACCCAGCCAGGAGAAGCTGGATTCCTTCTTCGGTCCCGGTGTTCTGGAATATGACGTGCTTCGGTCCCGGCGGATCGAGCGGATGGATGCCTTCATCGCCGTCCACGGCGTGGAGGAGAAGCCCGGCATCCGGGCACTGCTGGCCCATCTGAAGGAAAAAAACATCCCCTGCGCCATCACCAGCTCCTCGTCCATCCCGCTGATCCGGGAGCATCTGGGGAATCTGGGGCTGCTGGAGGGATTCACGGCCCTGTGCTCCGGCAAGGATGTGCCCCATGGCAAGCCCGCGCCGGATATCTATCTGGCGGGAGCCGCCGCCATCGGCGTGGACCCGGAAAACTGTCTCGCCATCGAGGATTCCCCGGCAGGCATCGAGGCCGCGTGGCGGGCAGGGTGCATGCCCATCATCGTCCCGGACCAGGACCAGCCCAGCAACGAGGTCCTGTCCCGGTGCTTCGCCAGGGCGGATTCGCTGTTTGATGTGATCGAGCTGGTGAAATAACGAAGAAGCTTATTTTCCTGTCCGGATGTAGGGGCGAGCATCGCTCGTCCGTCGAAAAACCTAGTTTTTCGGATTTTTCGAAGGGAAATAACGGTCTTTTTGCCTTGTGGCGACTGATTTTGTTGAGCAAAATCAGCGGACGACCGATGGTCGCCCCTACGAGTAATTTTTAATACATGCGCAAAAAGGAACCGCCGGGGCGGTTCCTTTTTTGTGGTCAGTTGGAGATCAGTTTCTCTACATCGAAATCGGGATTATTCTTGTACATGCGGTCAAAGCCTTCGCCCTCGGAGAGAACATCGGCCACCAGCCAGATCCCGTCCACCTGAACCAGCAGGAATCTGTGGACGGCACCTTCGCCCCTGGGGGCGGCGGGATCGTCGTCCGCGAATTGAATACCGCCGGTGGTGACGACGATGGCGGTATCGCCGTCGTACTGGATACTGCTTACCTGAGAGGACATGGCGTATTCTTCCTGGGTCTCATCCCCGTAGCTGCGGGTGTGATGATACCAGGTTTGTTTGTCGTGCAGAAACTGGATGTTTTTGTGGAATTCGGACAGGGGAACGGTCTTGCCCTCCCAGGTCACGGTGATTTCGGGATCGAGAGCCAGGACGGTCAGATGGTCGTAGGGATTGTCCGTGCCCATGTAGAGGTTCTCCTGATAGGCCCGGTTGAAAGCCGTCACCAAGGCGGTGACATCGGCATCCCTGGGGTCGGATACCTCCGTTTCGGGAGCCGGAATCATGGGGTGGGAGCTGGGCGGCCCCAGCACGATGGCGGGCAGATGGGCCTGGATGTAATAGGTTCCATTCTGCTCGGTCAGGATCAGCACATGCTCCTGACCGAAGAGCATGGCACCGCCCTCATAGACCCAGCCGGCGGTACAGTGGAAGCCGAACAGGCCCGCATCGCTGTAGTAGACATAATAGCTGTCCGTCTCCTCCAGGTAGTGGAGGAAGCCGCCCTGGGGCAGGTCGTCCCAATCGACCAGGGTGTATTTCTCCATGAGGGCCCGGACCTCCTCGGCGCGGATGGGAGTGATGGGCCAGTTCATATCCCGCAGGGTCTGCGCGTTTTCAAAATCCGCCGGATACTTCTGCTTCAGAAGCCGGAACTCCTCCTCGGTGGCCCCGCCGTATTCGGCGGTGGGGTAGTAGGACAGGAACCGGGCCTGGCTCATTTCGCTGATGTCGGCGTAGCTCCCCAGCACGAAGCAGCTCAGGGGAGCGGTATCCGGCGCAAAGGCGGTGTGGACCTGCTCCAACTCCCCATCTGTCAGTGCTCTGGCATCCGAAGGGGGCGCAAGAAGAAGCTGGTTGGAGCGGACCTTCCAGGTTTCGCTCCTGCGCAGGGTGGCACAGTAGGTCTGCTCCTCGCCGGGGAAGCGGTAGATCATGCAGACCTCGTTTTCATCCAACTGCTGACAGGTGAGGATCTCCGGACGGCGAAGTGCCGGAACGGTCTCACAGACCAGAAGATAGGACTCTGTTTCCGGACAGAATAGGAACGGGGGCAGATTCAAGACACCGAGATCCGTGCCGATGTAGGTGTCCAATACCTGCTCCAGCCGTCCGTAGTGCATACGGAAGATGGTCTTTTCCAGGGCCTCCTTGCCGTAGACCTCGGTAATCAGCGACTGCTCCTCCTTCGTCAGAGCGACGGCGGTCTGTCCGGCAGAGAAGAAGGCCACAGGATCAAAATCCCACCAGTCTACGGCGTACGGGGCGGTCAGTGCCGCCAGATACCAGGGGTCAGCGTTCTCACCAAACAGGGCGGCGACCTCTTCGGTCAGGTCGTCCTCCGGTTCTCCGATCAGGGGATAATGGGCCCGAATCGAGTAATAACCTGCGGTTTCGGTGAAGTAGAGGGCAGAGAAGTCGGAGTAGACCACCGCGCCGCCGTCGAAGACGAAGCCCTCACGGGCGTAGAAGCCGCCGAGACCGAAGTCGCTGGTGTAATTGTAGTAGCAGCCCGTTTCCTCCAGATAGTGCACTCCCTCGTCCAGCTCCGGCCAGTGGATGTTGCCGAAGCGGGAGACCACGGCATCGATGGCCTTGGGATCGTAGCGGTGGATGGGGATGGGCATGGTCTCCCAGGTCCAGTCTGCGAAAAAGTCGGGATACTTGGCCTTCAGCAGATCGAAATCCGCCTCACCGCAGCTCAGGTCCGTGGGGAAGTAGGCTAGGAATTCGCCGCCGTCCATTTCGGAAATATCGTCATAGTAGGGAAGCAGGAAGCAGGCGGCGGGGTTGACATTGCCGTTTTCGTCCGTGGTGGTGAAGGCGGCGCGGAACTCCTTCAGCTCCTGCTCCGTCAGCGCACGGGGATTTTTGTCGGCGTAGTCCGCCATGGCCTGCTCCATGGGCAGGGCGTAGGTCACATCGGTCCAGGTGAGGTCATCGGGAATGGGCAGGTCCTGGTCGGTGTAGGCCATATCGTTGTCCACGCCGGGGGTGGTGGTTTCCGTGGGCTCCGTGGCGGGCGGGGTGGTCGCCGGGGCGGCGGAGAAGGTACAGCCCACGATCAGGGTGACCAGCAAAATCACGGCGGTGACGGTCAGAACGGTGTTCCGGGGCCGCTTCATCAGCAGCTTGATCCGCTCCCGGATGGAGCCGGCGGAGCCGGTCATGGTGGTGGCGGTGAGGAGCAGCTCGCTGATGGGGGCAGAGCAGGTCAGACCGATGAGGGTCCTTCCGTAATCGCCCCGCTGGCTCTCGCCAAGACGGGCCAGCGCACCCTCGTCACAGGCCAGCTCCGCATCGGCCCGGCTGACCTTGGCGGCGAGCCAGACCAGGGGATTGTACCAGTGGAGCACGAGGCAGAGGCTCCGGAGCACGGACCAGATGTGGTCGCCGTGGCGGTAGTGGGTCAGCTCGTGCTCCAGCACATGGGCCCGGACCTGGGAGCCCCTGGCCGCGTCGGGGGTCAGGTAGATGGCGGGCCGGAAAAATCCGAAGACACAGGGGGTGGGCACCGCCTCGGTCACATACACGGGAAGCAGGCTCGCGGGGACATCCAACGCCCACCGCCGCTTGCGAAGCTGACAGGCCAGATGGACATTGCAGGAGACGATGACGGCGGTCATCAGTGCCATGCCGCCCAGCCAGATGCGTTGCAGAAGCTGATTCAGGTCCAGCTTTTGTGCCTCTTGGACCATGGTGTAGGCTTCCTTTTCGATGGTATCGGGGGCGATGGACCAGGAGTTGGCGGCGTACTGTGCCTCCAGCTGCCGGTAGGTTTCGTTATAGACCGCCTCGTAGCGGTCTTCGTTGGCGGAAGCGTAAGCCTGCCGAACGGGGGTGGAAATATCCATCTCACGGGCCATGGAGCCGGTGCCGAAATCACTGGTGAAAAACTGGACGGGCACCAGCAAACGCAGAAGCACGATGCCCCACAGGGCGTATTGCAGCCGCAGACTGATCCTGCCCCGGAGCAAAAGCCGCCCCAGCAGGACTGCCGCGGTCAGAACAGAGGAGGAAATGATCCACTCATTCATCATGGCTGTGCACCTCCTCGGCCTTGCGGATGATGTCGTAGAGCTCATCGATCTCGGCCCTGGTCAGATTCTGCCGCTGGGTCAGGGCGGAGAGCAGGGTGCTCACCGAGCCCCGGTAGACCCGGCTCAGGAAGCTGTCCGTCTCCCGGACCGCCGCCTCGGAGCGCAGGATCAGGGGCGCGTAGACATTGACCCCGTTTTCCGCATAGCAGTCGATGAAGCCCTTGGCGGTCATCCGCCGCAGAAGCGTCAGGGTGGTGGACCGGGACCAGCCCTGGGAGTTTGCCATATATTCCGCCGCCTCCCGCCCGGTACGGGGGGCGTGCTCCCACAGACATTCCATCAAATGCCATTCCGTGGGGGTCAGATTCTTTTCGTTGGGTTCCATAAAAACACCTCCTGGGATAGAGTGAAGATTGGAGAGTGGAGAGTTGAGATATCTCTTGTGTTTACAGTGTAACATGGCCTGTTTACATTGTCAACAGGAGAGGGCGAATCTTAAGAAATTAAGATTGCTTCGGTTGCCGAAACAGCTCTGTAGGGGCGGGGCATTGACCCGCCCCTACAGGATTTCCGTTAAGGGGATTTTTTGCTCCGTTGCGGCAGGGGACTGCGCAGTTCTTCCACTACTCTGCGCACCTGTGCGAACCTGCTTGCAATGGGGCGTTTGGGATGGTAAAATATACTGGAACGAATTTGGGTTGCGCATCAAAATCGAGGGCGCACATTACAGAAATAACAGGAGGACTTGCCATGGAGCTGGTCAAAAACGAAGCAATTTTCAACGGTCTGCGCATTTCCATGCCCGTCCCCGGCATCATCCGGGTCACCGACGGCAACCACAAGAAGGGCAGCTACATGGTCAGTGCCAGGCTGCGCAAGTCCGCTCCCAAGGTCGAGGGCGACCGCCTGACCTGGGGCAAGATCGCCATCGAGCCCGCAAATGACATGGCTCTGTACTTCGAGGGCCGGGAGCTGATGCGCGACTACACCGCCCCCCGCAAGCCCCTGATCCAGGTCTCCGACGAGGAGCTGGAGCTGCTGAAGTCCGAAGGCCACGCCATCGAGAATATGCTCATGAAGGACTGGCCCGTGGAGGTCTGCAAGACCCTGCGCCCCGAGGCCTCCATCTACGGCCTGGGCGACAAGACCGGCTACCTGAACAAGCGGCACTACGCCTACGAGAACTGGTGCACCGATGACCCCGCACCCCATGTGGACTGCTTCAAGAGCCTGTACAAGTCCATCAACTTCTTCATTGTCTCCTCTGACAACGGCTGCTGCGGCATCCTGGCGGACAACACCTTCCGCACCTGCTTCGATTTCGGCAAGGAGAACGCCGATTACCTGTACTTCGCCCACGCCGACGGCGCGCTGGACTACTACATGATGCCAGGTCGCGACATCAAGGAGGTCCTGCGCAAGTATGTGGCCCTGACCGGCTCCGCCAAGCTCCAGCAGAAGTGGATCTACGGCTACCACCAGAGCCACTGGGGCTACCTGTCCGCAGACGAGATCAAGGAAATTTCCGACACCATGCGCGCCAACCACATCCCCTTCGACGCCATCCACATGGACATCGACTACATGGAGGGCTTCCGGGTCTTCACCTTCAACGGCCAGCGTTTCTCCGATCCCAAGGCTCTGTGCGAGTACCTGAAGTCCATCAACGTCAAGCCCATCGCCATCATCGATCCCGGTGTCAAGAAGGACGAGGGCTACTTCATGTATGACGAGGGCGAGGAGAATGGCTACTTCGCCAAGAATCCCGACGGCTCCACCTATGTGGGTAAGGTCTGGCCCGGTGCCGCCGTGTTCCCCGACTTCTCCCGGAAGGATGTCCGGCAGTGGTGGGGCGAGAAGATGCAGATCATGATTGATGCCGGCATCTGCGGCATCTGGAACGACATGAACGAGCCCGCCAACTTCACCGGCCAGCTCCCCGACGATGTCCAGTTCGCCGGCGGCAGCCATCTGGAGATGCACAACGCCTACGGCCACCTGATGGCCCAGGCCACCTACGAGGGCCTGCTGAAGGCCGACGGCAAGCGTCCCTTCGTGCTGACCCGCGCCTGCTGCGCCGGTTCCCAGCGGTACTGCTCCGGCTGGACCGGTGACAACCACTCCATGTGGCCCCACATCCAGCTGAGCCTGGTGCAGATGATGAATCTGGGCCTCTCCGGTATGTACAACACCGGCTCCGACGTGGGTGGCTTCGGCTCCGACTGCACCCCCGAGCTGCTGGTCCGCTGGACCCAGGCCGGATGCCTCTCCCCCTTCTTCCGCAACCACTATGCGCAGGGTACCCGCCGCCAGGAGCCCTGGGCTTTCGGTGAGGAGACCATGAAGCTGGTCCGCAAGGCCATCCAGCTTCGCTACCACCTGCTGCCCTACCTGTATGACCTGGCCCATGAGGACCTGCCCATGCTGCGGCCCCTGATCCTGGAGTACCCCACCGACAAGACCTGTGAGAACATCTGCGACCAGTTCCTGATCGGTGACAAGCTGATGGCTGCTCCCATCATGGCCCCCGGCACCTTCGCCCGGAGCGTCTATCTGCCCAAGGGCGTGTGGTACGACTACTACACCGGCAAGCGTTACACCGGCGGCAAGTACATCCTGGCAGAGGCTCCCATGGACCATCTGCCCCTGTTCGCCAAGGCCGGTGCCGTCATTCCCGTTTCCGTCGGCAGCCCCGAGTGTGTCGAGGATATCACGGAGGTCAAGCTGGAGGTCTTCCCCGGCAACGGCACCTTCACCCACTACACCGACGACGGCGAGACCATGGGCTACGAGCAGGGTGAAATTCATGCCCTGAAAGTTACCGTCAAGGGCCGCGAGGTCAAGCAGACCGTTGTGATGAACGGCTACGAGGCCCCCGCTGAGCTCTCTGTCGAGTTCAAGGCCTAAATATCGCAGTGTGCCGCCCTCCAATTTTGGAGGGCGGCAATTTTTACGTCATTGCGAGCCCGTAAGGGCGTGGCAATCCCGTCGATTTTTTGGAGTGTTCCGTTGTCCAGGGGATTGCCACGTCGCCTGACGGCTCCTCGCAATGACGTGGTGGTGGCGGGCGATTCGGGAATCGCCCCTGCGGATAAAACGGAAAAATGGCCCCCATCGGTGGATGGGGGCCATAAATTTTGGGGAAATTACACGCCGAAGTAACGCTTGGCGTTGTTGGAGGCGATGGCCTGGACCATCTCGCCCAGGGTCTTCATGTCAGCGGGATACTCGCCGTTCTCGACCCAGCCGCCGATCAGGTTGCACATAATGCGGCGGAAGTACTCGTGACGGGTGTAGCTGAGGAAGGAGCGGGAGTCGGTCAGCATGCCGATGAAGTTGCCCAGCAGGCCCAGGTTGGCGAGGCTGGTCATCTGCTCGATCATGCCGGTCTTGGTGTCGTTGAACCACCAGCCGGAACCGTGCTGGATCTTACCGGGGACCTCGGGGCCCTGGAATGCGCCCAGGAAGGTGCCCAGCTGCGCGTTGTCGCCGGGGTTCAGGGAGTACAGGATGGTCTTGGGCAGCAGACCCTCGTAGTCCAGCTTGGACATGACCTTGGTCAGGTTCTCGCCGGAGTCGGTGATGGCGATGCAGTCGAAGCCGGTGTCGGGGCCCAGCTTCTCGAACATGCGCTGGTTGGTGTTGCGCAGGCAGGAGAAGTGGATCTGCATGACCATGCCGCGCTTTGCGTACTCGCGGGCGCAGACCAGCAGCAGGTCGGTCTTGTAAGCGTCGATCTCAGCCTTGGAAAGTTTCTCGCCGGCCATGCCCTTCTTGAAGATGGCGGTCAGCTCC
This sequence comes from Faecousia sp., assembly GCA_045125955.1. GTDB lineage: Bacteria > Bacillota > Clostridia > Oscillospirales > Oscillospiraceae > Faecousia. The sequence continues at coordinate 56,877 of JBGVNV010000051.1, read as the reverse complement.
TCGTCGGTGGCCTCCACGTAGGGAACGTAGCCCAGGCCATGGTCGGTAGCCTTACAGCCATGGTCGAAGAAGTACTGGATCCGCTCCACCAGAGCCTTGCGGACGCACTTGATGCACTTGAACTCGAAGCCGACAACATCCTCCAGCGTGTGGATGTAGTTAATGAAGGTGCCCTTCTCGATGTCCAGAGCCTTGTCAGGACGGAAGGAGGGGCAGACCTTGGTCTCCATGGTGGGGTCGGCAGCGATCTTGTCGTGCCACTCCAGGGAGTCGATGGGATCGTCGGTGGTGCCGACCATGTAAACGTTGGACTGCTTGACCAGGCCGCGGGCGGTCATGGTGGGGTCGTTCTGGAGCTTCTCGTTGGCCAGATTCCAGACTTCCTCAGCGGTCTGGCCGTTCAGGACACCGTAGTAGCCGAAGTAACGCTGCAGCTCCAGGTGGCACCAGTGGTACATGGGGTTGCCGATGCACTTGGGCAGAGCCTCAGCAAACTTCTGGAACTTCTCGCGGTCGGAAGCGTCGCCGGTGATGTACTTCTCCTCAACGCCGTTGCCGCGCATGACTCTCCACTTGTAGTGGTCGCCGCCCAGCCAAACCTGGGTGATGTTCTCGAACTTGCGATCCTCCCAGATCTCCTGGGGGTTGATGTGGCAGTGGTAGTCCAGAATGGGCATCTTGGCTGCATAATCGTGATACAGACGTCTGGCGGTCTCGGTGGACAGCAGGAAGTCCTGATCCATAAACTGCTTCATAGGAAATCGACCTCTTTCAAATAGATTTGACTGTGGGTGCGCACCCACGAATCATCCTAAGGATATTATACAAGAAAAGCGAAAAAATGCAATGGATATTCTGTGGATTTTTATAAAAACATTTCGTAAAAATGTGCTAAACCCAGTTTTTGGGAATGGTTTCATGGGCGAAAACGATAAAATGTGTCATTTTCGCGGGGACGAAAAAGGTCCGCCGTTTCCGGCGGGCCTTGGGGGATATGGGATTAGAACCAGGACTCGTAGCCCAGCTTGATGAGGTTCTCGCGGCTGGTCTTCAGGCAGTCGATGGGATCGCGGCCGTAGCAGTTGTCCTGCTCGACCAGGAAGAACTCAGCACCGGACTCCAGACCGGCCTCGATGCAGCCAGCGATGTCCAGGGTGCCCTCGCCGACCTCGGCGAACTCGATGTTGCCGGTGAACATCTTCATGAACTCCATGATGGCAGCGCGGTCAGTGACATTGATACCGCCCTCGGGAACAGGCAGCTCGCCAACGCGGTAGTCCTTCAGGTGCAGCAGACGGACAGCACCGGCGTACTTCTTGATGAACTTGATGGGGTCCTGGCCGCCGCGGTGGATCCAGTGGATGTCCAGCTCGAAGCCCAGGTGGGGAGCGTTCTCACGCATGATGTCCAGCAGCAGCTCGCCGTTGTAGCGGGTGAACTCCACATGGTGGTTGTGGTAGTACAGGTCGATGCCCTCTTCCTTCAGCATGACGGCGTACTTCTCGGCCTCCTTGGCGAACTCGACGGCCTTCTCATAGGAGCCCATGCAGGTGAAGGGCAGCATGCCGATACGCATCATGTCGCAGTTCAGAGCCTTGGCGTCGGCGACCATCTTCTTGAAGTCAGCCTCGTTGCACAGGTACTCGCCGGGCATGCCGGGAACCATGGGAGCAACAGCGGCGGAGATGGAGGAAACGGTCATGCCGAAGTCCTTGCAGGCCTGCTGGAAAGCGGCGACATTCTCGGGGGTCATGGGGAACTGGGAGATCTCAACACAGTTGTAGCCAGCCTCGTGGATGGCCTTCATGATGCCGTAGGCACCCAGGGTGGGGATCAGACCAGCGACGGTGGACATCTGAACACCGATCAAACCTTTTTTGCTCATTGGTATCTACTCCTTAATTGTTATTTTGGTATGTATTTACTCGATCACATTGCACAGCGCGCTGGTGTTGGCACTGCGGAAGATGGTCTCCATCAGTCGGATGACGGTGGTGCCGTCCTTGACATGGATGTAGTCATCGGAACCCGTCTCAACGGCCTTGCGGAAACGCTCGATCATCCGGGAGTGGGATGCGCCGTAGTAGAACTTGATGTCCTCGAGAACGGGGGCCTTGACGACGACCTCGCGGGTGCCGTCGGGGTTAACCTTGAAGAGGGTGTTGTCCTCGATGTGGAAGGTGCCCTTCTCCATGGCCACGCGGATCTGGACGGACTCGTTGGTCCAGTTGTTGTTGGTGGCGAAGAACAGGCCGGGTGCGCCGTTTGCGAACTCCAGGCGGGCGACCACATCGCCCTCGACCTCGATGCCGTACTCGTTGGTCTGGCCAACGATGGCGTGGATCTTGTCGATCTTGCCGCCCAGGAAGTACAGCAGGTCCAGGGTGTGCAGGGACTGGTTGATCATGGAGCCGCCGCCGGCGTACTTCCAGGTGCCGCGCCAGGGCTTGACGGCGTAGTAGTCCACAGGACGACGCCAGGGCACGAAGCCGCGGATGCCGATGATCTTGCCGTACTCGCCGGAGTCAATGATCTTCTTCAGCTCTTCGGTGGTCTCGTTCATGCGGTTCTGCAGGCAGACGCCGATCTTGACCTCGGGATGGGCGGCCTCAAAGGCCTCAAACTCCGCAGCCTGGGCGGCGGTCATGGCGATGGGCTTCTCGCAGAAGACGTTGCAGCCCATCTCGACCAGCTCGCGGGTCACGGGGAAATGCAGGTAGTGGGGCAGGCAGTTATGGACCACATCGGGCTTCTGCTCGGTCACCATCTGCTTGTAGTCGGTATAGAAGGGGGTGCCCTCGGGAACGCGGGACTTCAGCTCCTCGTTCAGGTCGCAGGCGGCGACCAGCTGGATCTCCGGGTTGCCCAGGATGCCATCGAGGTGGACGAAGGAAATATCGCCCAGGCCGATGATTGCAGCACGAATCATGGGAATCTCTCCTTAAAAAGCCGAAACCCGCGGCGGCGTTTGCCGCCGCGGGCCGGAAATCAGATTATGTCAGCGCGGGTTTAATCGCGGACGGGGAACTTGCCCTCGGCCTCGATCAGCTTGTTCAGCTCAGCGTTGTACTCAGCCTCGTCGCAGGGGTAGGAGACGGTCTTGCCGGTCCATGCGGACAGCTGGGAAGCGTTGGCCAGGCGGACGCCCATGATGCCGTCAGCACCGGGAGCCAGCAGGTCAGTGCCGAACAGGACGTGGGAAGCGAAGTTGGCCATAACGGTGCCGTGCTGGACGCCCCAGGCATCGTTGTTCTCGAACTCCTCGATGTCGTACAGACCGCCGCCGGCAGAGTTGGAGCGGGTCAGCATGGCAACAGCCATCATGTCCATGGTGGCGTTCATCTCGGGCTCGGACTTCTTCATGCGGTAAACGGTAGCCTTCTGGGAGTTCTCGACGACGATCTTACCGGCGGAGAAGTCGATCTCCAGACGGTCGGTGCCGATGGCGTCGTGGGTGCAGGTGATGAAGGAGCCAGTAGCGCCGTTGGCGTACTTGGTGACGATGGTGACGTCGTTCTCAACGGCGATGTTGCGGTGAGCACCGTTGATGTTCACGGAAGTAACCTCGACGGGGGTGCCGCAGATCCACTGCCACAGGTCCAGCTGGTGGGGAGCCTGGTTGACCAGGACGCCGCCGCCTTCGCCGCCCCAGGTGGCGCGCCATGCGGACTGCGCGTAGTAGGAGTCGGGTCTCCACCAGGTGTTGATGATCCAGTTGGAGCGGCGGATCTCGCCCAGCTCACCGGAAGCAACGATCTCGCGGATCTTCTGGTACAGCTTGTTGGTACGCTGGTTGAACATGATGCCCAGCTTCACCTCGGGGTGAGCAGCGGCGCAGTCCAGCATCTTCTGAACGTCGGAAGCGCGGACGCCAGCGGGCTTCTCGCCGATGACGTGCATGCCGTGCTCCATGGCGTAGATGGCCATCTCGTGGTGCAGGTAGTGGGGAACGGTGGTGATGACGGCATCAACGTTACCGGAAGCGATCATTTCCTTGTAATCGGCGTAGATGGGAACGTTGGGGAACTTGGCAGCGGCGGCCTCGCGCTTGGCGGGGTCATTGTCGCAGATAGCACCCAGCTCGCAGTTGGCGGGGATCGCAGCGGCGGGGAAGCCGGGGAAAGCAGGGGTGCCGGTCAGAATGTTGACGTAGGAGCTGCCCTGAGCGCCGTAGCCAATGATGCCGTAACGAATTTTCTTGTCCATTTCGCTTTCTCCTTACTGTTTCAGCATAATTAAGTAATGTTTCTTTAATAAAAGACCCCTCGGTCTTAAATTACGTTTAGATGGCAGCCAGAACGTCCTTCAGGGCATTGTACTGCATGGCGTAGCCCTCGGCACCGTCCTTGGCCTTGTTCTCGGAGATGACCTCGGTGGCATCCACGACTTCCAGGCTCTGGAGGGTGGCGAACAGGACCAGGTGGGGCTCCAGGGTCAGGAAGCCCTCGTAGCCGTCCTCACGGATGGCCTTGCGCAGGATCGCGGGGATCTGGCCGTCGCCGGTGGCGCAGACCACATTCTCGTTCTTGCCGCTGACTGCATCCTTGATGTGGATGTAGGCCACGTGCTCCTTCAGCAGATCCCAGCACTCGGCGGTATTCTCGCCGCACTGGACAAAGTTGGCGAAGTCGAAGGCGGCCTTGAAGTTGGGGGAGGCCAGCTCGTCGAGGAGACCAGCGCAGCGGGCGGCGGTGTCGCCGTAGATATCCTTCTCATTCTCGTGGATGAGGATGACATCGTACTTGGCGGCGATCTCAGCGAAGCCGCGCAGCTTCTTCAGGACCTCGTCCTTCCACTCATCGGGATTCTTGTTCAGCATCCAGAAGGAGAACATACGGATGTACTTGCAGTCGAGCAGGTTGCAGATCTGGCACAGGGTGTCCAGCTGCTGGAGCTGCTTTTCGTAAGCGGCATCGTCATCAATGTCGATCTTGCCGATGGGGGAGCCCAGGGAGGAGACCTTGACACCGGCGGCGTTCAGCCGGGGCAGGATGCGCTCCTTGACCTCGTCCAGGGTGTACTCGGCCACGCCCTTGCCGTCGGCGGCGCGGAAGCAGATATACTCCATACCCAGGTCCTTGACGACCTTGAGCTGGACATCCAGCTGGGGATCGATCTCGTCTGCGAAACCGGAGATGATGATTTTATTGTCCATAATTGCTTCTCCTTTCGATTCTCGGTTCTTTACAAAAAACCGAGCTGCGATTTTGCACTTTGACAAAATGTTCAATTTTATCCGCAATAAATACGCAGTTTTGTTCACGATAACCATGATACCATACTTTTCTGCAATCTTCATTGTAAAGATTGCTTGACACATTGCGTTTCTTGCTTTATGCTAAGAAAAAGATAAAAAAATCAGCGAATTTCCAACATTTGCCAATATCTGTTATGGTGTTCGCGAAAGAGGGGGATTATTATGCACAGAGCCCAGGACCCGGAGAGCCTGCGCAGGCGGCTCAGCCGCCGGGGCTACGAGATCTTTCGGACCCGCGGAAATTATACCGGAGAGGAGGCCGTCCACCACCATGATTTTTACGAGGTGGACATGGTCTGGAGCGGCACCATGCACTACCGGGTGGAGGGCCGGTCCTACCATCTGACCCCCGGCGACATCCTGCTCATCGCCCCCGACGAGCTCCACCAGCCGGATCCGGAGGCGGAGCGCAGCTCCTGCGAGCGGATCGTGCTGTGGCTGGACCGGGCATTTTTGCAGCAGTTCCAGTTCTACGGCTTCGACCCCACGGACTGCTTCGACACCGCCAAGCCCGACCACAGCAGCTGCCTGCGGTTCCGTGACGGCGACACCCAGCGCATCGGCGAGCGGCTGGACCGATGCCTGCGGGAGGACGGCAGCGAGGAGTTCGGCTCCGGCATGATGGCCGACACCAATATGCTCCAGGCCATGATCCTCATCAACCGTCTTTACCAGCGGGACACCCAGGGCGAGCGGCGGGGCCACTCCGACACCCTGGTGAATCGGGTCCTGGAGTACATCAACAGCCACTATTCCGAGGAGCTGAATCTGGACGATCTGGCCAATCGGTTTTTCATCAGCAAGTACCACCTGTCCCGGGAATTCGGGCGGATCGTGGGCATGCCGGTCCACCGCTACATCATCCAGAAGCGGCTGGCGGTGGCCAAGCAGATGCTCCGGGAGGGTCGGCCCTCGTCCATGGTCTACCAGCACTGCGGCTTCGGGGATTACTCCAATTTCTACCGGGCCTTCCGCAACGAGTACGGCGTCAGCCCCAAGGCCTATGCCGCCACCCTCCGGGAGGAAGCCGCCGCCCAGTCCGCACCCGCATGGATGCACCGGGATGCAGAGTGACAAAAAACCGCCCGCACATTTGTGCGGGCGGTCAAATTATGTCTTACTCGGCCTTGGGGGTCTCGGCGGGAGCTTCGACAGCCTCAGCGGCCTTCTTGGTGGTGCGCTTGCGGGTGGTCTTCTTTGCGGGCTCCTCACTCTCAACGGCCTCAGCCTTCTTGGTGGTGCGCTTACGGGCGGTCTTCTTGGGAGTCTCCTCGCCCTCGACAGTCTCGGCCTTCTTGGCCCGGGGCTTGCGGGTGGCCTTCTTGGGAGCTTCCTCACCCTCGGCGGGCTCGGCCTTCTTGGTGGTGCGCTTGCGGGTGGTCTTCTTGGGAGCCTCCGCTGCGGGAGCCGCAGTCTCAGCGGGGGCCTCGTTAGGGTTTGCGGCAGTCTCCTCAGCCTTGGGGGCTTCCTCGACCACGGGCTGCTCCTTCGTCTCCTTCAGGATGATGGCGGTACGGGCGGGGATGTACAGTTCCACGTAGCGGACGCCGTCGAACTCCTTGAACTCATAGGTCTGATGGGCCACGTTGCCGAAGCCGCCGTACTTGTAGTCGTCGCTGGACATCATGACGGTCAGCTCCTTGGTGTCGGGGTAGACGGGGATCAGCACGTTCTGCAGGGAGTTGGTAGAGTGGAAGTTGAAGACGAAGAACAGGTCGGTACGGGCGAAGCACAGCATCTGCTCGGGGGCCTTCATCAGCTGCAGGTTGGCCATGCGCTGGTTGAAGATCTTGCTCTGCTTGGTCACGGCCAGCATATCGTGGTCGAAGTCGTTCAGCCAGACATACTTCAGCTCGGGGTTGTTCTTCAGGCTCCACTGACGGCGGCAGTAGTGGAAGCTCCAGCCGTTGCCCTCCCGGGGGAAGTCGATCCACTCGGGATGGCCGAACTCGTTGCCCATGAAGTTCAGGTAGCTCTCGCCGCCGCCGGCCATGGTGAACAGGCGGATCATCTTGTGCAGAGCGATGGCACGGTCGATGACGGGGTTGTGGGTGCTCTTCTCCATGTCGGTGTACATGTTGGCGCCGGCCAGACGGAAGATCATGGTCTGGTCGCCCACCAGGGCCTGGTCGTGGGACTCGACGTAGGCAACGGTACCCTCGCCGGGACGGCGCAGGCACATATCGCCCCACATCTTGTTGATGTCCCAGAACTCGTCCTGCTGCTTGACGGCCTTGATCCACATATCGGGCAGACCCATGCCCAGGCGGTAGTCGAAGCCGATGCCGCCGTCCTCGATGGGCAGGCACATGCCGGGCATGCCGGACATATCCTCGGCCACGGTGATGGCGTCGGGGTTGACCTGGCGGATCAGCTCGTTGGCCAGCTGCAGGTAGGTGATGGCCTCGGTGTGGGTGTTGTAGGAGAAGTACTTGTCGTTGGAGTTGAAGTCGGTGCCCAGGCCGTGGTCGTGGTACAGCATGGAGGTGACGCCGTCGAAGCGGAAGCCGTCGAAGTGGTACTCGGTCATCCAGAACTTCAGATTGGACAGCAGGAAGTGGATGACGCCGGTCTTGCCGTAGTCGAAGCACTTGGTGCCCCAGGCGGGATGCTCGCCCTTCTGGCCGTCGTGGAAGAACTGCCAGGTGGTGCCGTCGAACATGTTGATGCCCTCGTTGGTGTTCTTGACGGCGTGGGAGTGGACCACGTCCAGCAGGACCTGGATGCCCATGGAGTGGGCCTTGTTGACCAGATACTTCAGGTCCTCGGGCTTGCCGAACCAGGAGGAAGCGGCGAAGAAGTTGGAGACCTGGTAGCCGAAGGAGCCGTAGTAGGGGTGCTCCATGACGGCCATGAGCTGGATGGTGTTGTAGCCGGCCTCCTTGACGTGGGGCAGGGTGTTGTCGGCAAACTCGCGGTAACTACCGACCTTGCCCTCCTCCTGGGCCATGCCCACGTGGGCCTCGTAGATGTACAGGCACTTGTCGGTCTTGAAGCCCTCGTCGGTCCACTCGAACTTCTTAGCGGGGTCCACGACCTCGCAGACGAAGGTGGTCTTGTAGGGCTCCTGGATCACGCGGCGAGCGTACAGGGGGATATGCTCGGTGCGGGTCAGGTTGGCATCGACCACGGTCTTGACCTTACAGCCCTCCCACAGGGCGTCCTCGCCCTCCAGATGGAGCTCCCAGTTGCCGTTATCCAGCTTGGTCAGGGGATGGCTGGTCTGATTCCAGTTATTGAATTCGCCCTCCAGGTACAGCTGATAGGCGGAGGGAGCCCACTCGCGGTAGACCCAGCCGGTCTCGGTGCGGTGGAAGCCGTAGTAGTTGTGGGCGTTGGCAAAATCATTCAGGGTCTGGCCCTCGGACAGCAGACGGCCCTTGGTGGCCCGGTTCAGGAACATACGCAGGTCGATGTCGCCTGCGAAAGGAACAAGCTGAGGATTCAGTTCAAGAATTTTGTACATAGTTGGTCACCTTTCTCAGAAATAAACATTCGGGCAGGATGGTATTTTGCTAACTTACATAAAGATTGTACCGCAAACAGCACAGGATGTCAAATGACAGAATGCCGAAATTTCATACAATCCTGCTGTATACGTCCACAAGCACCTGCCATGGAATCCTGCACCGGATTTATGACTTTGAGCACATATTCCCTCTTGCGGTTTTGGCAGGAATTTGCGATAATGGATACCAGGAAAACTGTGCACCAAACATCATCTATTTTCAAAAACTGAAAGGAGCAACAAAACTATGAAGCGTTCCGAAATCAACAAGGCTCTGCGTGAGCTGGAGGCCCTCTGCGAGAAGTACCACTGCTATCTGCCCCCCTTCTGCCATTTCACTCCCGAGGAGTGGAAGACCAAGGGCCACGAGTATGACGAGGTCCGCGAGTGCTGTCTGGGCTGGGATATCACCGACTACGGCATGGGCGACTTCGACAAGATGGGCTTCTCCCTCATCACCATCCGCAACGGCAACCGTGCCATGGCCGACAAGTATCCCAAGGTCTACGCCGAGAAGCTGCTGTCCCTGAACGAGGGCCAGTATTCTCCCAACCACTTCCACTGGTACAAGACCGAGGACATCATCAACCGCGGCGGCGGAAATGTCCTGATCCGCGTCTACAACTCCTTCCCCGATGAGTCCATCGACTACGAGTCCGATGTCACCGTCTACACCGACGGCCGCAAGTACACCGTCCCCGCCGGTACCCAGATCCGTCTGACCCCCGGTGAGTCCATCTACATCCCCCAGTTCCTGTACCACGACTTCGAGGTGGAGCCCGGCACCGGCACCGTGCTGCTGGGCGAGGTCAGCCAGTGCAACGACGACGCCAACGACAACCGCTTCAACCCCGTCCTGGAGGGCCGCTTCCCCGCCATCGAGGAGGACGAGCCTCCCTACCGCCTGCTCTGCACCGAGTATCCCGCTGCCGAGTAAGATTTTTGTGGCGGATTGGTGCGGCCTGCTGAAAATTACCACGTCATTGCGAGCCCGTCAGGGCGTGGCAATCCCGTGGATAGAGGAAAGCACCGATCTGGCATCCCGGAAAATCGACGGGATTGCCACACCAGTGTGCGCACTGGTTCGCAATGACGTGTTTTTTCGACAAATACAATGATTGAGGTATTGAATGATGATCGATGTAGTTGCTCTGGGCGAACTGCTCATTGATTTCGCCACCATCTCTGTCGATGGTGACGGCTATCCCACCATGGCCGCCCATCCCGGCGGCGCGCCTGCCAATTTCCTGGCGGCCCTGACCAAATTCGGTGCATCCACCGCCTTGCTCGGCAAGGTGGGCACCGACACCTTCGGCAAGCTCCTGACCGGCACCCTCCAGAAGGCGGGTATCGAGACCCGTGGCCTGATCGCCACCGACGATGTGTTCACCACTCTGGCCTTCGTCACCTTTGACGAGTCCGGCGACCGGGAGTTTGCCTTCTCCCGCAAGCCCGGTGCCGATACCTGCATCTCCTTCGAGGAGCTGGACCTGAGCCTCATCGATGAGGCCAAGGTCTTCCACTTCGGCACCCTGTCCCTGACCGACGAGCCCGCCCGCTCCGCCACCTATCAGGCCGTTGCATACGCAAAGAGCAAGGGCAAGCTCGTGACCTACGATCCCAACCTGCGCAAGCCCCTGTGGAACGACATGGACGAGTGCAAGCGTCAGCTCATCTGGGGTCTGGGTCAGGCCGATGTGGTCAAGATCAGCGATGAAGAGGTGGAGTTCCTCTTCGGTCTGGGCGTGGAAGCGGGCGCAGCGTATATTCTGAACAACTTCGGCGTGAAGCTGGTCTTCGTCACCTGCGGCGCGGACGGCTGCTTCTTTAAGAATGCCGTCGCCTCCGGCAAGGTCCCCTCCCTGAAGAACATCAAGGTCATCGACACCACCGGCGCGGGCGATATCTTCGGCGGCTCCGCCGTCTGGAAGCTGCTGCAGACCGGCAAGGCTCCCGAGACCCTGAACGAGAGCGAGCTGACCGACGTGGTCCGCTTCGCCTGCACCAGCGCGGGCCTGTCCACCACCCGCAGCGGCGGCATTTCCAGTGTCCCCGCCTACGAGGAAGTTTTGGAGCGTCTGGTATGATCCACACCATCAAAAATGAATTTCTGACCGTCTCCGCCAAGGAGGCCGGTGCCGAGCTCATGTCCATTTTGGGCGCGGAGGGCACCGAGTACCTGTGGCAGGGCGACCCCAAGTATTGGTCCGACCGGGCACTGAACATTTTCCCCTATGTGGCCCGTCTGAACGGGGGCAAGTATTACCTGGACGGCGAGCTTCACGAAATGGCCATCCACGGCATCGCCCCTTACCGCGATTTCACCGTCACGGAAAATGACGGCACCCGGATGGTCTTTGAGCTCCGCTCCGACGAGAAGACCCGCGCCGAGTATCCACGGGATTTCGTCTTCCGCATCGTCTACGCCCTGGAGGGGAAGAACCTGACCGTCTCCTTCGTCTGCGAAAACCGGGACGAAAGGACCATGTACTTTGGTCTCGGCGGTCATCCCGGCTTCCATGTGCCCCTGGCTCCCGGCAAGAAGTTCGAGGACTACCGTCTTCGTTTCTCTGAAACCTGCGCGCCCTGCCGGGTGGGCTTCAATGCCGATTGCTTTGTCACCCACGAGGATGTGCCCTTCCGGCTGGAAAACGGCACCGACATCCCCCTGCGCCACGACCTCTTCGATGACGATGCCATCGTCCTGCGGGATATGGCACGGGAAGTCACCCTGACTTGCGGCGAGGGTCCCGGCGTGACCGTCCGCTTCCCCGGAATGCAGTATTTAGGGCTCTGGCACTGGCCGAAGACCGATGCACCCTACATTTGCATCGAGCCCTGGTGCAGTTTGCCCGCCGATGCAGGTTCGATCACCGTCTTCGAGGAACAGCGGGACCTGATCGCCCTGGAGCCCGGAAAGACCTACCGAAATGATTGGACCATCACCATTTCATAACGAGGAAATGACATGAACATCCAAAACTGGACTTTTTTCTACCCCGGCTTTGAGCCGCTGGCGTGCACTGCGCCCTGCACCATGCTCAGCGTGCTGTACGAAAACGGCAAAATTCCCGATCCCCACTACGGGCTCAATGAGCGGGAGCTGCAATACCTGGCCGACAGGGACTGCGCCTTTGAGGCGAAGTTCACCCTGGACCCCGCCGAGATGGAAAAGGAATTCCACGAGCTGGTCTTCCACGGCCTGGATACCATCTGCCACATCTACCTGAACGGCACCCTGCTGGACAAGGTGCAGAATATGCATAGGACCCATGTGCTGTATGTGGACGATGTGCTGACGGAGGGCGAGAACACCTTGCGCCTGGAATTCAAATCTCCCACCCGCTATTTCGCCCGGGAGCAGCACCGGCACTACCTGTACATGAACGACGGCGACACCATCCCCGGCGCGGCCCATCTGCGCAAAGCCATGTACCAGTCCGGCTGGGACTGGGGCCCCACCCTGCCCGATATGGGCATCTGGCGGGCCGTGGAGCTGAAGAGCTACGACTATGACCGTCTGGCCTACACCACCTTCTCCCAGGACCACCACGACGGTGTTGTGGATGTGACGGTGCAGACCGAATCCGTCTACGGCCGGGAGGGCGAGATCTTCGTCACCCTGGACGGCCAACGCAAGCAGGTCGTAGACGGCGAAGCCACCATCACCGTGGAGAACCCGAAGCTCTGGTGGGTCCGTGGCTTCGGTGAGCAGCCCCTGTATGATTGTGTAATCGAGCTGGTCCACGAGGGCCAGGTCATCGATACCATGAAAAAGCGCATCGGCCTGCGGACCCTGACGGTGAGCACCGAGAAGGACGCCGACAAGCGGGGCAGCGAGTTCGCCTTCGTCATCAACGGCGTGAAGATCTTCTCCATGGGTGCCAACTACATCCCCATGGACAATCTCCTGAGCCGCGTCACCGACGAGCGCATTGAGGACCACATCCAGTGGGCCATCGATGCCAACTTCAATACGCTCCGCATCTGGGGAGGCGGCTACTATCCCGAGGACAAGTTCTACGACCTCTGCGATGAGAAGGGCATCATGGTCTGGGAGGACTTCATGGTGGCCTGCGCCAACATCTGGTTCACCGAGGAGATGAAGGAGGAGTTCACCGCCGAGGCCATCGACAACCTCAACCGCCTGAACCACCATCCCTCCCTTGCCATCCTCTGCGGCAACAACGAGATGGAGGACATGATCCTCAACGCCGGTGCCCAGAACACCGAGCATGTGCGCCACGATTATATCCATCTGTACGAAATTCTTCTGCCCGAGGTCTGCAAGCGATACGCCCCCGATACCTTCTACTGGCCCAGCAGCCCCTCCTCCGGCGGCGGCTTTGACGACCCCGGCAACCATGCCCGGGGCGACACCCATTACTGGACCGTCTGGCACGGCGGTGTGCCCTTTACCACTTACCGGCAGATGCACTTCCGCTTCTGCTCCGAGTATGGCTTCGAGGCCTTCCCCAGCATGAAGACCATCCGCACCTTCTGCGAGGAGCGCGACCACAACTGCTTCTCCCGGGTCATGGAGAACCACCAGAAGTGCAAGGGCGGCAACGGCAAGATCCTGCGCTACCTCTCCGACAACTACCTCTATCCCGCCAAATTCGAGGATCTGGTCTACGCATCCCAGCTCCTCCAGGCCGATGCCATCAAGTACGGTGTCGAGCACTTCCGCCGGGAGCGGGGCTGGTGCATGGGAAGCATCTACTGGCAGTTCAACGACTGCTGGCCCGTGGCATCCTGGTCCAGCGTGGACTCCTGCGGCCGGTACAAGGCTCTGCACTATGCCGCGAGAAAGTTCTACGCTCCCGTGGCCATGGGCCTGTTCCTGGAAAAGGGCAGGCTTACCGTCAACGTTTCCAACGAGACCATGAAGGACTTCTCCGGCTCCATCCGCCTGCGGCTGTGCGCCAAGGATTTTACCGTGCTGGAGGAAAAGACCGCACCCGTGACCGTGGAGAGCCTGGAAGCTCTGGACGTGTACCGCTACAAGGTGCCCCAGTGCGATGCCTACACCACCTACCTCTATGTGGACCTGCTGGACGAAGCGGGCGAGCTCGTGCAGCGGCAGGTGGAGATGCAGGTGCCCTGCAAGCATTTCGAGTGGGACAAGCCCAGCGTCACCGCCGACTTCCGGGATGTGCCCGGCGGCGTGGAGATCGCAATTTCCGGCGACACCTTCACCAAGGGCGTGATGCTGGACTTCGAGGGCTTCGACTGCGTGCTGACGGACAATTTCTTCAGCATCGTGGACGGCGAGCCCTACATGGTCACCGCCCGCACGGACCGCTCCGCCGCAGAGCTCCGGGCAGCCCTGACCGTCAAGACCGTTTACGATATCCGATAACCAATATGCATATTGGCCTGCCATCCAAAGGGATGGCAGGCCATGAACCGGAAAGGAAGGAAGCCCATGTACCGCCTGCTCATCATCGATGACCCGCAAAGCTGTGAAGCCGTCAAAAATCTGCTGGATTGGTCGGCCTACGGCTTTTCCGTGGTCATGACAGCCGACTCCTATGTGGAGGGTGTGAATCTGGCTCTGGACCTGCACCCCCATGTGACGCTGCTGGGCACCGGACTGGGAAAATTCCGGGGCCATGAAATGGCGGACAATCTGCGGTCCATGGGTCTGCGGAGTGTCTACGCCATTATGTCCGACGAACGGGACCCGGAGCAGATCATCCAGGCCATGCGCGCGGGTGTGCGGGACTATCTGCACAAGCCCGTGGAGGAGCAGGAGCTGCGGGATTTTGCGGAGCGGGTGGTGGTCCATGAGCTGGGCGGCTCCCTGCCCCGTGGGGATCAGGTCCGCTACGATGTGGACCCGGTGCTGAAGGTGCCTTACACGGACCTTTCCAAGATCACCAACAAGATCATCATGATCGTCAAATCCAGCTACCGCCAGCCCCAGACCCTCACCGCCATCGCCGAGAGCATGCACATGTCAGGCAAGTACATCGGCCGCATCTTCCTGCGGGACACGGGCATCAAGTTCTCGGAATACCTGATGGCCTACCGGATGCTGGAGGCCCGGAAGCTCATCGCGGGCACCCAGGAGAAGATCTCCGTCATCGCGGGCATGGTGGGCTATGTGCAGCTCAATAATTTCTACATCCATTTCCGCAACTACTTCGGCGTATCCCCCAGCGCGCTGCGCAATTTTGAGAATGCCGCAGGGAATTCAGAAGTGTGAACGAACAAGCCGGAGCCACCAGGCTCCGGCTTTTCTCGTGATCAAATGATGTCGTAGGGCATTGCCTCCGCCAACCGGGTACGATGAATGCCCGGCAGGAAACAGCGGGGTCAGCTTTAAATTACCACGGTCATTGCGAGGAGCCGACAGGCGACGTGGCAATCCGCATCCCCTGCGGTGCAAAGCACCGCCCGTCCCCTTTGGGGACGGAAAGTGAACGGATTGCCACGGCCTACGGCCTCGCAATGACAGTGGTAGTCGATGGCTGGTCCCGCTATTTTTCCTGAGTAATCCCTGAGGCTGGTCGGCGTGGGCGGTGCCGCACGCCCTACAGGGCACAGTCCAGCATCACCCGCACCGAGTCGGGTTCCACATCCCCCGTCAGCATCAGCCGGTAGGAGCCGGTGACGGCGGGGAAGCGGGCGGGGGAGTCGGTGCCGGTCCAGATGGGCTCATACCGGGTGTCGTTGAAGGCGTGGATGGTCACGGGACCTGCAGAGCGGAAATGGACGGTGTCGAAGGGATAGATGCCGCCCAGGTCCGCGAGGACCGCCCCGCCCTCCCGGCTGATGGTCGCGGTGAGATCACCGGAGGACCTTGCCTGGGAGCCTGTCAGGGCGATGCCACGGGTGTCATAGAGCCGGATGCGCCGCAGAACCGGGGGTGCCCCGGCATCCAGGATGCGCAGCCGGACCCCGTCCGTCCGGACCCGCGCCGTCCGCTGACAGCGGCAGAAGCCAATGCACTGGCCCTGGGCCATGGTCCGCCAGGAGCCGTTCTCCCGGACATCCAGGGCAAATCTGCGGACCCGGTGGCCCAGCTCGATGACCTCCTCCAGTGCCCAGCAGTCGAAGGTGATGGGTTCCGAGAAGGTCAGGGTCACGGCGGGAGTCAGATTCTCAGCGGCGTAGAAGCGGTCCTCGTCGGGAAGAAGCAGATTTTCCGGGCACAAGTCGGGGTGGCGGGCGGGGGAGGCGGTGATCGTGCCCAGGGGGGCAAGGTCAGCGCGGAACATTTCCGTCAGATATTCATTCCACCGTAGGACACTGGCGGCATCCGCTTCGTGGATCAGGCCCCGGCGGTCCGGGGGCAGGTTCAGCAAAATGGCGGTGTTCCGTCCGGCGGATTCAAACCAGTACTGCACCAGATTTTCGGGACTGCGGACCTGGCCGTTCTGACTTTCGTGCCAGAACCAGCCGGGGCGGATGGAGGTGTTGGTCTCTGCGGGGATGAAGTGGCTTCCGCCCCATTTGCCGGAATTCAGGTCGGCGCAGTTCTCGATCACGATGGTCTCCGGGTCGATGGTGGCCCAGCAGTCTTCTCCCGCCCGGCCCTCCTCGGTGCCCACCCAGCGGACATCCACGAATGGAGCTGCCCCCAGGCATCCGAAGATCACGCATTGGGGCTGGAATTGCCGGACGATGGCGGCCCAGCGGGCCCAGTCGTAGCGGGCCTGCGTGCTGCCCGCGCCGTCCCACCAGCACTCCCAGATGGGGCCGTAGCGGGTCATCAGCTCCGTAAGCTGGGCGGCGTAAATGTCATTGTATGCTTCCGTTCCCCAGGCGGGGTGGTTCCGGTCCCAGGGGGAGAGGTAGAGTCCCGCCTTCAGGCCGAATTCCCGGCAGGCATCGGTGAATTCCCCCACCACATCCACCCGGCAGGGACTGTTCCCCACATGGTGGGCGGTGGTTTCCGTGTGCCACAGGCAGAAGCCGTCGTGGTGCTTGGCGGTGAGGATGGCGGCGGTGAAGCCCGCTTCCTTTAAGACCCGCGCCCACTGGCGGCAGTCCAGGGCCGTGGGCGCGAAAAGGGCGGGGGATTCGGTGCCGTCGCCCCATTCCCGGTCCGTGAAGGTGTTGACGGTGAAGTGGAGAAAGGCGGTCCGGCCCCGGCGGTACCATTCCATGTGCCGGTCCTTGGGGGCGGGGCCGAAGGGGGTCAGGCCCCAGCGGGAAAAATCGATCATCTGTCGCACCTCGTTTCGTTGCTGCTGCTTCCATTATAGCGGAGCGCGAGTCCCAAGTCAAACCGCAGGCGCGGGGATTTTTACCCTTGCAAGAGCACGGTTCATGGGCTATAATAGACCCAAACTGTCAAAAGGAGCCACCCCATGAGAGATTTTTTCAACATCGAAAGCCCTTTCATGCAGCTTTTGACCCGTGTGGGCGATCTGATCATCGTCAACGCCCTCTATCTGGTCTGCTGCGTGCCCATCGTGACCATCGGCGCGGCCACGGCGGCCCTGCATAAGGTGGCCCAGGCCATCGTCTATGACACGGACAACGGCATTTTCAAGACCTTTTTCCGGGCATTCCGGGAGAATTTCAGGCAGGCCACGGCCCTGTGGCTGATGATGCTGTTCTTTGCCGCCGCCATGGGCTGCAACTATATGCTGATCTCCGGCTTCGTGGCGGGCACCCCGGCCACGGTGCTGAAGGGCGCGCTGGTGGTGGCCATCGGTCTGGTGCTGGTCATGGCGGCGTATATGTTCCCGCTGATGGTCCGCTATACCAATACCCTCCGGGAGCTGGCGACCAATGCCCTGATCCTGGCGGTGGTGAAGCTGCCCCGGACGGTGGGATTGTTCCTGCTGAGCTGCATGCCCCTGCTGATTCTGGCTCTGTCCCTGGAGACCTTCTTGAATACCATGGTCTTCTGGCTGGCCATCGGCTTCGGCTTCACGGCCTATATGTCCGCGAGCCTCCTGAAGCCGGTCTTTGCAGAGCTGGAAACCGGCAATGTGCAGGTCATGAAGTAAAACATAAGCGGCTGACCAAATTGGTCAGCCGCTTTGCTTATGCCGTAAATTCGCCGGAGAGGTGTGTCTTGCCGCAGTCCTTGACAAACCACTTGATCCGGCCGGGGATGCGCCGCTGGACCATGGACCAGTCCCACTGCATCAGGGCCTCCGCCGGGATGGGGAGAGTTACCTCCCAGCTCTCGCCGGGGGAGAGGAGCTGCTTGTCGAAGGCCCAGAGGGAAATGCGGGAGGTGACCACGCCCTGGGTCCGGTGCAGGTAGAGCTGGGGCACCGCCCAGCCGGGACGGGAGCCGGTGTTGGTGATGCGCACGCGAACGGCATCGCAGTCGGCGGAAATCAGCTCGTAGCCGAAATCCGTGTAGGTCAGGCCGTCGCCGAAGCGGTACCGGGGAGCCCCGCCCCGGTAGTAGGCACTGTAACGGTAGGAATCCTTGGCATTGTAGGCCACGGGGAGCTGGCCCACATGGTCGGGCAGGGTCACGGACAGCCGTCCGGCGGGCTCGATCCTGCCGAAAATCAGCTTCGCGATGGCCTCGCCGCCGGTGAGACCAGGGTAGAAGGCCTGAATGATGGCATCGCTGTCCAGCTCGCCCATCTCGTAGGGCCGACCGCCGATGAGGACGGTGATGACGGGTTTACCCAGGGCCCGCATGGCCCACAGGAGCTCCACCTGCCGTCCGGGGAGCCGGAGCAGATGATCGTCCACATTCTCGCCGCAGTCCATGGTGACGGCGGTCTGATTTTTCATGGCACCGTTGCTGTCGAATTCGCCCGCCGCCGCAAAACGGCTGGAGCTGCCGCCGAGACACAGGACGATGGCGTCGCAGCCTTTCGCCAGCTCCATGGCCCCGGCGATGTCCGGGAACGCATCAAACAGGCCGAAGCCGGGGGCGGTGACCAGCTCCACAGGGGTGTCCTGCAGCAGCTCCCGCAGGCCCCACAGGGGCGTGATGCCTGCGCCATGGCGGATGGGGGGCGTGTAGTCGCCCAGCTGGTGGTAGATGGCATCGGCGTTGGGGCCGAAGAGGCCCAATTTCATGGACTTGTCGGCGGACAGGGGCAGGATGCCGTCGTTTTTCAGGAGCACCAGGCTCTGCTCCGCCAGGTCCTTCACCTGGGGGTAGTTTACATAATTAAATTTGCAGTAGTCGTCATTTTCCGGCAGGTAGGGATTTTCAAAGAGGCCCCGGCGGAATTTGACGGTGAGGATGCGCATGCACGCTTCATCAATGCGGGATTCGTCCACGAGACCACGGTCCAGGGCCTCCTCCAGCATGGAAAAGGCGGTGTCCCACAGGCCCATGTCCACGCCCGCGTTCAATGCCAGCGCGCCGGAAGCGCACCGGTCGCCGGTGACCGCGTCGAGCTGGTCGATGGCCACACCGTCGGACATGACAAAGCCCTCAAAGCCGTATTCGCCCCGGAGCAGGTCCGTCAGCAGAGCCCGGTTGGCGTGGCAGTAGATGCCGTCGATCTCGTTGTAGGCCGCCATGAAGCTGGTCACCCCCGCATCCACGCAGGCCTTCACCGGGGGCAGGTGGATCTCCCGCAGCTCCCGCTGACCGATCCGGGCGGCACTGGCGTTGATGCCGCCGGTGGTCTCGCCCTGGGCGCACAGGTGCTTGGCGGTGACCTCCACGCCCTGGGACTGGATGCCCCGGACCACGGCTCCCGCCATTTGGGAGGCCAGGAAGGGGTCCTCACCGAAGCACTCCTCACTCCGGCCCCAGCGGGGGTCCCGGAGGATGTCCAGGCAGGACACCAGAGCCAGGTCCACACCCATGGCGCGAAGCTGCTGGCCGCTGACCTTCGCCGTCTTCTCCAGCAGGGCGGGGGAGAAGGTGCAGCCCGCCGCCAGATTTACGGGCAGCAGATACCCGTCCAGGGCCTGATGGCCGTGGGGGCACTCGGTGCTTAAGAGCGCGGGGATGCCCAGACGGGAATGCTCGATGACGTATTTCTGGAGCTGATTCCGGGCTTTGACCGCCAATATGCCGGACAGGCCCGTCTCAAAATCCCTGGTGGACCAGGGATCCGCCCGGTGGAGGCCGTAGACTGTGCCGATGCCGGAGTACCGGGCCACCTCGGCGCGGAATTCGTCGTCAAAGCGGATCTCGTCCCCCTCCCGGCGGTAGATGCCGAAGCCATAGAGCCGCTGGGTGAGCTGACCGATCTTCTCCCGGAGGGTCATACGGGAGAGCAGATCTCCAGCGCGGACCTCAGGGGAGAGGGCGGGATTTTTATATGCGTCCATAAGGTTATACCTCCGAAATGATAAGAGTGCTGAGTGCTGAAGGCTGAGTTTTGATTGAAAACCTTCAACACTCAGCACTTGGGGTCCTGTTATGCTAAGTTTACACAAGTTATCTGTATAAAAACTGAAGGGAGAGCATAAAGCTCTCCCTTCCTTCAAAACTAATCTTCTGGGCTAATGCCCCTTCACACTATCTTTGTCAGACAGTATTAGTATAATACCACATTATTGAGAAAAGTCAAGAAAAAAATGTAGAATTATCGAAAAAATTATGGACTAGCTTAAAATACATGTGTTTTCTTGATTGCATCATTAATACGATCGAGATCAGCACCTTTTACATTTCCAATGGAGGCGGTAGTGTCAACTCGCTGCAAACTAACATTAATCAACCGTAACACATTGGCCCATCTAGTGATGTTCTTGAAACCGTAAACCTTTTCGATTTTAACATGGTGGGGCTTTACTTGTGTAGGTTCTTTTGATGACAACGGAATAACGAATACACTACTACCTGTTTTGCGCAACACGATAGCAGGATGCTTACCACCAAACTCATCACCGATATTAAAACCGAATTCAATCCAAATTACTGTACCGCGCTTAACTTTTTTGTAGATATCTGCGTTGTAGTCGAAGCTTTTTTCATCTCGGACTATTTGTGTTTTCTTGCTTACCCAGTCGCAGTAATTTTTAGTTCTCTTTCTATCTTCGCTACTTTCCATATCTGTAGCATCAATTAACAGCTGAACTTCTCTCGCGGCTTGGGACTGTGCAGATATAACCTCATGCTTTTCAACTAGCTTCACGGAAGCACCTCCTTTTGAATTATTATATACAATTTTCGACAAATTTCAATATTTTTTTGAAAAGAAAAATAGACTATACTTATTGGAAGTAGTGATTGAACTTGTGGGAAAGGCGTGAATCCTATAGCAAAAGAAAAATAGTTTAGATCGTTATACTTTTGTTGCTTGTAATAGCATTAGATAATTATTGAGTGACATTGTAATTAGTATCATAATTTTGGAATAAGAGAAACCCAGAAACCATTGCGGTTTCTGGGTTCTACATTATTATCAATTGGAAATAGAATATTGTCAGTTATTTCTAAAAACGGGATTTATTTGAGAAGGATGGTGACGATCTCGTAGGGCTTGATGGTGAAGGTGACGGTGCCGTTCTCCACGGGCAGCTCGGACTCGACCTCTTCCAGCAGGTTGGTCAGATAGGCGGCCTTGGTGCTTTCGGGAACGGTGACGGTGACCTTGGTCCGGGCGTTCTCGCACTCGTACAGGCGGAGCACGGTGCCCTCGCCGTTCTCGGCGGCCTTGACGGTCTCGAGAATGACGTTGCGCTTGTTCACGGAGGCGAAGGAGGCGGATTTACCGGCCTCGGTGCCGGAGACAACGTAGGCGGGCAGGTTCAGCTTGTAGGCCTCCTGCACGGTGCCGGCATCCTGCCAGCTTTCGGCATGGGGCAGCAGGGAGTAGGTGAACTCGTGGACCTCCACGTCGGTGTTGGGGTTGGGCTCCACACCGGCCTTCAGCAGGGTCAGGCCGATGGTGCCGTCGTTGACGCTGTGGCCGTACTTGCAGTCGTTGAGCAGGGACACGCCGTAGTGGCCCTCGGAGAAGTCCATCCACTTCTGGGCGCAGCTCTCAAAGCGGGCCTTGTCCCAGGAGGTGTTGGTGTGGGTCTTGCGCTTGACATTGCCGAACTGGACCTCGAAGGTGGCCTCGTCGGCGTGGATGTCCACGGGGAACTCGGCCTTCAGCAGATGCTGGTGGAGCTTCCAGTCGATCTTCGTCTCGAAGTCGATGCGGCGGGTGTCGGCATAGAAGTGGATCTTCTGGAGGATTTCGCTGCCGCAGCAGTCGAAGGTCAGCTCCAGCACGGTCTCCACCGCGCCGTCGGCGATCCAGCGGATGGACTTCAGCTCGTCCACATCCCAGGACTTCTCGGTGTAGTACATATCGATGTCCCAGTTGTCATAGTAGATGGGCTTGTCCTCGTAGCAGCGGATCCGGGCGGCCTTGCCGGGCTTCAGGACCTCGCGGTCGTTGCACTTGTCGAAAATGGAGGTGAAGGCACCGGTCTCATCCAGGGCGATACGGTAGAAGGGAGTCTCCAGGTGGTAATCGTCGCTGCGGACGAAGGGGGAAGCGGCCTGGGCCTGGGCCAGCTCCAGAGCCTTGAAGCCCTTGGAGGGGATGCCCCTGACGTAGGCAACGGCGCCGTTTTCGGTCTGCTGGACGGGGTAGAGGGTGCCGTCGGTATCCCGCAGGGCGGTGGCCTTCACATCGCCCAGGCGGACGATATCGTCACGGTCAAAGCCCAGGGTGTTGAAGACGGTAACGGCCTCGCCGGAGCCGGCCAGGGCGGTCAGACGCTTTGCGATCTCGGCCTTGACCTCATCCGCCAGGGCCTCGTACTCGGCCTTGGTGACCTCGTAGACCTCGGCAATGGAGGAGCCGGGCAGGATATCGTGGAACTGGTTCAGCAGGACGATGTCGCGCCACAGGCGGGTGTCCACCTCGTGGGGGTAATCGCCGTTCAGCACGCCCATCAGCTCCAGGTCCATCAGCAGGTTCTCGGACTTGCGGTTGCCCTTCTTGTTCCGGGCCATGGAGGTGTAGGTGCCCCGGTGGTACTCGAAGTAGAACTCGCCCTCCCAGGTTTCCAGGCGGCGGTTGTCCTTCACGCGCGCATTGAGCTCGTCGAAGTAGGTGCGGGCAGTGGCCTGGCGGACCTTGGGGATGCCCACGATGCCCTGCTCCATGCGCTTGGAGGTCTCCAGCATGTTGCGGGTGGGGCCGCCGCCGCCGTCGCCGTAGCCGTAGCAGACCAGGATATCGTTGTTGATCTCCTTGTTCTGGTAACGCTCCCAGCCGCCCATGATGGCACCGGGATGGAGCATGCCGTTGTAGGTGGTGAAGAAGCTCTGCTTGGGGTCCTGGTCCACGCCGGTGGTGGTGATCAGGTGGGTCAGGATCTCGGAGCCGTCAATGCCCCGCCAGACGAAGGTGTCGTTGGGGATGCGGTTGATCTGGTTCCAGGCGAGCTTCGTGGTCATGAAGTAGTCGATGCCGGATTTCTTCATGATCTGGGGCAGGGCACCGGAGTAGCCGAAGACATCGGGCAGCCACAGGATCTTGTTGTCCTGATTGAACTCCT
The DNA here is from genome assembly GCA_045125955.1 of Faecousia sp. GTDB lineage: Bacteria > Bacillota > Clostridia > Oscillospirales > Oscillospiraceae > Faecousia. Next base: position 33,709 of record JBGVNV010000051.1, on the reverse strand, counting down.
CCCGGAAGAACCGCTTGCCGTGGAGGAACTGGCGGACCAGGGATTCGCCGGAGGTCAGGTTGCAGTCGGCCTCCAGCCACATGCCGCCCTCGGTCTCCCAGCGGCCCTCGGCAACTCTCTGCTTGATCTTCTCATAGAGCTCCGGGTAACGCTGCTTCAGGAAGTAGTACAGAACGGGCTGGCTGGACATGAACTTGTAGTTGGGGAACTCCTCCATGAGCTTCAGCACCGTGGCGAAGGAGCGGACCACCTTCTCGCGGGTCTGGGCCACGGTCCACCACCAGGCCACGTCGATGTGGGTGTGGCCGATGCAGGTGGCGATGATGTCGCTGAAGCCCGCCATTTTGGTGTACAGGTTCTCGGTCAGGTACGCCTGGGCCTGGGCCAGGGACTCGTAGAACCTGGGGGAGTAGGGCAGGCGCATGTCGATGCGGTTGATGGCCTCGTTCAGGACGGTCTGGATGTCCATGCGGGTCTTGTTGTCCTGACCCATCCGGGGGAAGGCCTGCAGGGGGATCAGCAGGTCGTAGTAGAGCCGGTTGATGGCCTCGTCCCGGACGTACAGATCCACCAGGAAGCGGAACTCCCGGTGCAGCGTGCCGGTGTAGGCCTGGATATCGATGGTCAGCTCCTCGCCGCCGATGGCATTGGGCCGCAGCCAGATGTCGCGGTGGTTCATGTCCGCGCCCTGGATGACCTCGCCGTTGATGAAGACCAGGAACTGGGGGTTCTTGCCGTCGTCCCACTCCTCGATCTGGGTGCGGATCTTCATCCAGACGGACTTGCCGTGGAAGCTCTGGGGCACGGTGGCGGTGGTGCGGAACCAGTAGTGGGAGCCGGGGATGCCGTGGAAATCGGTGGCCTGGCCGTTGAACTTGCCCTCGAACTGGTCGGTGCCGGCGTAGTCGGCGTACCAGTGCATGTTCTGGCAGTCAAAGGGGAGCCAGGGCTTCTCGCTGGCATCGGCCTCGGCGGGGCGGAAGTACTGGCCGAACTTATACTGCCAGTCGTTCAGAGCCACACAGTCCCGGAAGCGCAGATTGCCGAGCTGATTGGCGATGACCTGAATGCGTTGATCGATGAAATACATAGATGATACCTCGCATATTTCTAAGTTGTAAGGTTTCCTGTTCATACGACAGAACCTCTGATGACCAATAGATGATACATCAGAAACTCTGGCTTGTGAATAGGCAAAAAGGGGAAAGGATTTGGATATTCCGCGCATATAAGGCTCCCCTTGAGGGGAGCTGTCGCCGTAGGCGACTGAGGGGTGGAATGTCGGAAGCTCACACCCCTCCGACCCGGCTGTGCCGGGCCACCTCCCCTCGAGGGGAGGCTTAGACGGAAAAAGTGGGGCGACCGCGGATGCGATCGCCCCACCGCGTGTTACGCGAAGCAGGTATGTTCAGTTTGGACTGAATTTGCTTACTTGGCAGCCAGCCAGGCGGCGTACTGAGCGTTGACCTCGTTCAGGATGGTGTCGAAGCCGGACTCGCGCATAGCAGCCATCATCTCGTCGATGTACTCCTGACCGCCGGTACCGGTCATGATCATGGACTTGTACTCCTCGAAGACGGCCTGGACAGCGCCCAGCTCGTTCTTGATGTTGGTGGTGTCGGGGATGAAGCCCATGGCGGGAGAAGCAACAGCGTTCTCGTTCTGGACCTGGACCTCGCCGTAGCCGGCATCGCCGACGACGGGGGTAGCGACGAAGAAGGTGCCCTGGGTGTAGGCGGCCATGGTCCAGTCGCCGTTCAGCTTGTTGACCTTACGAACGCCGTCTTCCTCGACGTACTCGAAGTTGACACCCTCCTCACCGTACCACAGCATGTCGCGGACGATGTAGTCGGTGTTGACCAGCTCCAGCAGCTTCAGAGCTTCCAGCTTGTAGTTGGAGGAGGCGGAGATGCAGGTGATGGAGCCCAGAACGGTGTCGTTGGAAACGACGGTATCCTCGAACTGGGAAACGACAACCTCAACGCCACGCTGGGGGCCCCAGGTGGTGTTGGCAGCGCCGGGCCAGCCCTGGGCAACGCCCATGGCGTACTCGCCGGAGATCTCAGCGCGGACAGCAGCGTCGGAGTTGATCAGGCCGTCAGCCATCCAGGACTGCAGGATAGCCAGGTCAGCCAGGACATCGGGCTGCTCGTAAACGGGAACGAACTCGGTGCCGCCGTTGTAGGCGATGCCGATACCGACATTACCCAGCAGGGCAGCGTCGTACTTGTTGCCGACAACGCAGGACAGGCCGTTCTGATCCAGAACCAGGGGAGCCTCGTTGGTGGCGGCGTAGATGGCGCGCATGCCCTCGTCGATCTCGGCCAGGGTGTGAGCCTCAGCGTAGTTGGGGAAGTGAGCGTCAACCAGCTCCTTGGTCCAGACGAAGAAGTTGGTCATGGAAGAATCCTTGTAAGCGGGGATGCCGTACAGGCCGCCGTTCATGACGCAAGCATCCAGGTAAGCCTGGGGGATCAGGTCGGTCAGAGCGGGAACCTCAGCCATCAGGTCGGAGATGTCGGCGAAAGCGCCCATGTTGACGTCGGAAGTGAAGGTGCCCATGTTGGTGAACATCAGATCGTAGGGCTCGTTGGTGGAGACCATGACGGAACGACGGTTGTCCCAGTCGCCCCAGCCGATGACCTGAACATCCAGGTGAACGCCGATCTTCTCCTCCAGGTAAGCATTCAGCTTAGCCTGCCAGGACTCGTAGTTAGCGGGCTGGCCGCCGCCGACCTGGACCCACACCAGAGTGGGGACCTCGTCGCCGCCTTCAACGGCGGGAGCGGTGGTCTCGGGAGTGCTCTCGACGGGGTCGACGGGAGCGGTGGTTTCGGGAGCCTTGGTGCCGCAGGCCGCAAACAGGCCAACGACCATCATGACTGCCAAAAGCATTGCGATGATCTTCTTCATTGTGTTTCCTCCTAAAATTTTTTGCTTTTTTTATCAAAGCGGGGGTGACGATCCTCCGCCTTAATACGGTGTTATGGCTGCGCTTAGCCCTTGACTGCACCAACGGTCAGACCGGAGATGAAGTACTTCTGGAAGAAGGGGTAGACGCAGGCGATGGGGACGGCGACCACGAAGGCGATGGCCATACGGACGGACTCCTGGGGCATGTTCTTCTTCAGATCAGCGGAAGAGGTCAGCATGGCGGTGGGGTTCTTGGTCAGGAAGGCCACATTGTTCTGGATCTGGTTCAGCATGGACTGCAGGGACCGCAGCTCATCGCTGTCGATGAACAGCTGGGCCTGGAACCAGTCGTTCCAGTAGCCGAAGGCCAGGAACAGGCCGATGGTGGCGAGGACGGGCTTGGAGATGGGCAGAACGATCTGGGTGAAGATCGTCATCTGGCTGGCACCATCGATCTTGGCGGACTCGATGATGGAGTCGGGGATGGTGGAGCGGAAGAAGGTTCTGGAGATGGTGACATTCCAGGTCGAAACGGCCAGGGGCAGGATCAGGACCCAGGGGGTGTCTCTCAGATGCAGGATCTGGGAGGTGACGACATAGTTTGCAGCCATGCCGCCGCCGAAGACCATGGGGATGAAGACCAGGATGGTCAGGAAGTTGTTGAGCTTATGCTCGGTACGGCTCAGGACATAGCCCATGACGGTGGTCAGGGCCACGCCGATGCAGGTGCCGATGGCGGTGACATAGATGGAGACCCACAGGGCGTGGAGAATGGTCTGCCGCTGGGACCACAGGTAGGTGTAGGCATCGGCGGAGATGGTCTCTGCGGTGAGCCAGAGCTGGTAGCCCTGGGTACGGATGACGGTGTTGTCCGTCAGGGAGATGATGGCGATGAAGATGATGGGCAGGAAGCACATCAGCGCCAGGGTGGTGAACAGGGCATTGAACAGGAAATTACTCAGGGGGCTGATGCGGTTCAGCCGGGACATGGTATCGCCGGAAACGGCTTTTACTTTCTTTGCCATATTGCGTAGCCTCCCCTCAGATCAGCGCGCTGCCCTTATCGACCTTGCGGACGATGGCATTGGCGGTGAGAATGGTGCAGCAGCCCACAACGGCCTGGAACATGGAGGCTGCGGAGGTCTTGCCGAGGCTGGTGGTTGCGGAGTTCAGCATCAGGTAGATCTTCACATCGAAGGTGCCCACGATGGGGGTCAGGGGCTGCTTGGCACCCTGGGTGACCTGATAGAACAGACCGAAGTCAGAGGAGAAGATGCGGCCCACAGCCAGGATGAACATCATGATGATGATGGGCTGTAGAGAGGGCAGGGTGATGTACTTGGCCTGCTGCCACTTGCTGGCACCGTCGAGCACGGCGGCCTCGTAGAGGCTGGTGTCGATGCCGGTGATGGAGGCGAGGTACACGACCATGGAGTAGCCGATGCCCTTCCAGACATGCATGAAGATCAGAATGGCGGGCCAGTACTTCGCCTCGAAGTACCAGTTGATGGGCTTGCCGCCGAGCATCTTGATCAGGGCGTTGGCCAGACCCTTGTCGGTGACCAGGAAGGCGTAGACGAAGTAGGCAACCACGACCCAGGACATGAAGTGGGGCATGAACATCAGGGTCTGGTAGACCTTGCTCATGCGCTTGGAGTAGATGTTGGAGATCATGATGGCCAGACCCACGGGCAGGACGATGTCCAGCACGATGAACACCAGGTTGTAGCACACGGTGTTGCGCAGGATCATGGGGAAGTCGCGCAGACCGAAGAAATACCGGAAGTTCTCAAAGCCGACCCATTCGCTCTTGATCAGGCTGACCAGGAAGTTGGAATCCTGGACGATCTTGTAGTCCTTGAAGGACAGGATGATGCCGAACATCGGCAGGTAACAGAAGAGGAGAAACCAGACGGTGGTGGGCAGCGCAAGCAGTGTCAGCTCGGTGTCGTCACGAGTCCACTTGTTGCGCCGTTTCACAACGGTGGGAGCTTTCTTCTTTTCGGTTTTCGGCACAGACATATTGTACCACACTTCCCTTCCTCTCGATTTGTCAGAATACACAAAACAGGCTGCGTTATTTGACTACTTCATTATAAGCTTTATCTGAAAAAACGGGAAGTACTGAAAGGTTACTTCATAGTGTTAAAAAGTTACATCCTTGTGTCAAGTGCCGGAATGGGCAGTTGCTGTTGGTAAAAAACAGGACGAATTGCACAAATGGCGATAAGGCGGGATATGGAAACTGCCGATTTTTTGAAAAAGTATCCTTTGGTGACTTCCGAATTCCCATCGTTTGTCAGATAATAATAATGACTTCGTGCGTCTGCGTGCGCACACGGAAAAAGGAGTACCCCATTATGAAACTGAACGTATCCGTTAGCGGCCAGACTCCCCGGTTCTGGAGGGAGGCTCTGGCTGAGCTGTCCGACGATCTGAATATGACCCTTGCCGAGGGCGGCACCGAGATCCGCTGCACCCGGGGCGAGGGCATCGCCGTGGTCTGCGACGGTGTTTCCGTGGACCTGACCTGGAGCAGTGACGTGGAATTCTTCCGGGCCATGAGCCTGATCCCCGTGCCCCTGGCCCCCTGCGACATCCGGGAGAAGGCGAATTTTAAATCCTCCGGCCCCATGTTCGACTGCTCCCGCAATGGCGTGGTGAACCCCGATGCCATGCGCTTTTTCATCCGCAAGATGGCTCTGATGGGCCTGAACCTGGGTATGCTCTACACCGAGGATACCTACGAGGTCCCCGGCCGTCCCTTCTTCGGCTACAAGCGGGGCCGCTATACCTACGAGGAGCTGAAGGCCCTGGACGACTACGCCGCCATGTTCGGCGTGGAGCTCTGCCCCTGCATCCAGACCCTGGGCCACCTGAAGATGATCCTCCACTGGCCCGTCTTCTCCCACCTGCGGGATCATGACGATGTGATCCTGGCGGACCTGCCGGAGACATATCTGCTCCTGGAGGAGATGATCAAAGCCGCCACCGCGCCCTACCGCTCCAAAAAGATCCACCTGGGCATGGACGAGGCCTTCGGCGTGGGCCTGGGCGCACATTATAACAAATTCGGTCACGAGGACCCCAAGGCCGTCATGGGCCGCCACCTGAAGACCGTTCTGGACATCTGCGAGAAATACGAGCTGGAGCCCATGATCTGGTCCGATATGTACTTCCACCTGGACGGTCACGACTACCACTCCGAGGGCCTGCCCAGCGAGAAGGCCAAGGCCGCCGTGGATCCCAGAGTGACCCTGGTCTACTGGGACTACTACCAGGATGATGAGAGCAAGTATGCCGATGCCCTCTATAAGCACGCCCAGTTCCCGGCCCCCACGGTCTTCGCCGGCGGCATCTGGACCTGGACCGGTCCCTTCCCCAGCTATCCCACCACCTTCGCCAACACCATCGCGGGTCTGACCGCCTGCCGCAAGGCAAATGTACCCCTGGTCCTGGCCACCGCCTGGGGCGACAACGGCCAGGAGTGCAGCATGTACGCCGCCCTGCTGGGCCTGCAGCTCTACGGCGAGCTGACCTACAGCGACAATTATAATGAAGAGCAGCTCTTCACCCGGTTCCGCCGGTGCTGCGATGCCGATGCCCAGGCCTTCCTGGATCTGAGCCTCTTTAACTACCTGCCCGGCATGGCGGTGGGTGTCCACGGCAACCCCGCCAATGTGGGCAAGGTGCTGCTGTACCAGGATCCCCTGGTCCAGCTCTACGAGGACGACCTGGCGGGCTACCCCATGACCGAGCATTACGAGTCCCTGGTGGGCAAATTTGCCCGCCATGCGGCGGAAAATCCCGCCTATCCCGAACTTTTCGACTTCTACACCGCCATGGCCCATGCCCTGGCCCTGAAGAGCCGCTGGCATGAGCAGGCGGGCCCCATCGTCCGCTCCGGCGACCGGGAGCGGGCCGCAGCCCTGGCGGAGGAGGTCCCCGCCATCATCGATGCCGTCCACGCCCTGCGAATCAGTTGGCGCAGACTCTGGGAGAAGACCAACAAGCCCCACGGCTTCGAGGTCATCGAGGTCCGCCTGGGCGGTGTCGCCGCCCGATTCGCCACCGCCGGGGAGAAGATGCGCGCCTTTGCAAACGGCGATGTGGACACCATCCCCGAGCTGCTGGAGGAATGCCTGCCCCTGAGCCGCTATGACGGCAACCACTTCTCCTGCACCAACGTCATGGGCATGATCTCCACCCCCAGCAAGATCGACTGGTAAGCCGGACTTTTCTAAAATCCCCCATAACGCAAGCCGCCCCGGACAAAAGTCCGGGGCGGTGTGAGTGTGTCGAAAAACTACACGTCATTCCGAGCCAGTGCGCACTACTTCGTGGGAATCCCGTAGATAGAAGTAAAAGCCCTCGAAACCTGGGCAAAAAAGTTACGGGATTGCCACGTCGGGCTGCGCCCTCCTCGCAATGACGTGCTTTTTGACAGTCTGCGCCCCGGACATTCGTCCGGGGCGGTGTTTTTATCCAAGCTCGGGGGTATCGACAAATTCCACGGTGGGGCTGTGGAAAGAGTCGCTTTCAAAGACGATGATCTCGTTTTCGCCCTGTTTGAGAAGGGGAGCGGGGATGTAGAGGGTCTTCTGGGGACCGGCGGGGGTATAGTATCTGCCCACATTGAAGCCGTTGACCAGGACGAAGCCCTTGGTGAAGTTGTCCAGTTTCAGGAAGGTATCTTTGGGCGTTTCGTCGATGGAGAGCCGGCCCCGCAGGAACCGGGGGCCGCTGGCCTCGCCGGTCCATTGGAGAATCGACAGATCCTCCATGGGAAGGGGGAGCATCTCCCAGCCAAAGTGGAACTGGGGTCCCAGGCGCACGCCGTCAAGCAGGCCCTTTTTGTCCAGCAATTTGGAGCCGTAGTTGACACGGCCCATGTTTTCCACCAGAATTTCCAGCTTGGCGGTCTGTCCGGCGGCCAGGGTCAGGGACATGGGGTCCTGGCGGCGGGACCGCTCCACGGTGCCGATGTGCTTGCCGTCCAGGAACACCTGGGCCCGGTCATGGACCTGTCCCAGATTCAGGCTGACCCCGGAGAAGGGGCCCCGGAGGGTGGTGCGGTAGAGCACATAGCCGAAATCCAGGTCCAGCTCCTCAAAGGTCCGGGTCTGGGCGGCGCGGATGGGCGTGGTGAGTCGGTCCGCCTGGGGGAGCAGGGGAGACTGATCGGTCAGGCAAAGTTTGCCGTAAGCGGCCTTGGGCAGATCCTGAACGGTCAGGGGACCGCTTTGGCCCAGAAGCTTTCGCACCGCGTGGTAGGCGGGGGTCAGATCGCCGCACTCGCTTAAGGGGGCGCAGTAGTCATAGCTGGTGACGGTGGGGAGATAGACTCCGTCCGTATGGTTGGCACCGTTCAGGAAGCCGAAATTGGTGCCGCCGTGGAACATGTAGAAATTCAGCGATGCGCCGGTGTCCAGCAGCTCCTTCGTGGCGGCGGTGATATCCTCCACGGCCCGCGTGTGGTGCGCCTCGTACCAGTGGTCGAACCAGCCGCACCAGAATTCCGCGCAGAACAGGGGATCCTGGGGCCGGTAGAGCCGCAGGCCCCGGAAATTGTCCGCGGCGCGGCTGCCGAAATTGACCGCTGCGGGGATGCCGTCCAGCATGCCGCCGCCCAGCATCAGATCCCAGCTTCCGTCGGCGGTGAAGCGCAGGCAGTCGATGCCGCCCTCGTCGTAGATGGCATTGACCGCCGCCATGTAGTCGTGGTCGTTGCCGTAGCTGCCGTACTCGTTTTCCACCTGCATGGCGAGGATGGGACCGCCGTTGGTGCACAGCAGCGGCTTTACCAATTCAAATACTTTCAGCAGGTAGGGCCGCAGGGCAGCCAGGAATCTGGGATCGCTGCAGCGCAGGGGGATATTGTCCTTCAAAAGCCGGGCGGGCATGCCGCCGAAGTCCCACTCGGCGCAGATGTAGGGACCGGGCCGCAGGATCACATAAAGTCCCAGTTTCTGGGCAGTCTCGATGTATTTGACCAGATCCAGCCGCCCGGAGAAGTCAAATTCTCCGGATTTCCGCTCGTGGAGGTTCCAGCAGCAGTAGGTCTCCAGGGTGTTGAAGCCACACGCTTTCAATTTGCGCATCCGGTCCTCCCAGTATTCCGGGCAGATGCGGAAATAGTGCATGGCACCGGAGAGAATGCGGAAGGGCTCTTCGTCCCGGTAAAATTGCCCGTTTTCAGCAGTCAGAATCGGCATGGTCGACCTCCTGTTTTTCGGGCTCTGTCTTGGTGGGGGTCTGGCGCATGCGGTTGATGGCCACCAGGGAGATGGGCAGCAGCATCATGCCGGGAAGACCCGCCAGCTTCAGACCCACCACCATGGCCACCAGGGTAGCCAGGGGATGCAGACCGATCTGGTGGCCCACCAGCTTGGGCTCCACGGCGTTGCGGACGGCGGTGATTCCGAGGTACAGTCCCCAGATGCCCAGGCCGATCTTGAAATTGCCCATCAGCAGGGCGATGGTGCCCCAGGGCATCAGAATGCCGCCCACGCCCAGAATGGGCATCAGGTCAAACAGGGCGATGCCCACGGCCAGACCCAGCTTGTAGGGGACATCCAGCAGCGTAAAGCCCAGCCACAGCTCGGCGGCGGTCAGGCAGAACAGCACCAGATAGGACTTGATGTAGACCACGACGGCATGCTCCACGTAGCCCACCACCTGCACCACCTTGTCCCGGTGGGAGCCGGGGATCAGCCGCTTCAGGAAGGCCAGGACCATCTTGTAATCGGCGGCGATGTAGAAGGAGGAGACGATGGTGACGATGATGGTCACCAGGGCACCGGGGATGCTGACCACGCCGGTGGCCAGAACCTTCACCGCCCAGCCGGAGGCCTGGGTGGCATACTTGGCCAGGGTGGAGGCCACGGTCTTGCCCACCTCATTGACCAGCTGGGCCAGGGTCATGTCGATGGGCTCCAGGATCTTCTGGACCCAGTCGCCGATGTCCCAGATGAGGGGGTACAGGTAATCGTAGACAAGACCCGGCACGGACGCGGCAAAATTGCTGATCTCCGCGATGACCTTCACAGAGAAGAAGACCATGCCCCAGACCACCAAGGCATAAAAGATGATGCAAAGCACGATGGCTGCGGCCTTGGTCCTGCGTTTGCCGTTCAGGGGCAGGGCGTTCAGGGGCAGCTGCACAATGGAGGCGATGACGAAGCCGATGACAAAGGGCATCAAAATCGGCAGCAGGTACTTCCAGAACACCAGAGCCAGGGCGGCGAGGATGCAGTAGAAGGCGGTGTTGATGACGAAATTCTTTTTCATTTCCATAGGGGGGTCCTTTCTTTGGCGGGGGCATTTCAGTTGGTACCATTTTCTCATTTTCCGGAGGATTGGTCAACCCTTATTTTCGGATTTTAACAAATCTTAAGTTTTGTTTGCCGTTGACTTTTCATTGAAAAATGGGTATGATGGTAAAAGGGAAAACCCCTGTACTCACCATATGATGGAGGAAATGATTATGAGCAACAAGTACGCAGGCACTCAGACCGAGAAGAACCTGGAAGCCGCCTTTGCCGGCGAGTCCATGGCAAGAAATAAGTATACCTACTACGCTTCCAAGGCCAAGAAGGAGGGCTTCGAGCAGATCTCCGCTCTGTTCCTGAAGACCGCCGACAACGAGAAGGAGCACGCCAAGATGTGGTTCAAGGAGCTGGGCGGCATCGGCAATACCGCCGAGAACCTGCTGCACGCTGCCGAGGGCGAGAACTACGAGTGGACCGACATGTACGCCGGTTTCGCCGAGACTGCCGAGGCCGAGGGCTTCTATGAGCTGGCCGGCAAGTTCCGTCTGGTCGCCGCCATCGAGAAGCACCACGAGGAGCGTTACCGCGCCCTGCTGAAGAACGTCGAGACTGCTCAGGTCTTTGAGAAGTCCGAGGTCAAGGTCTGGGAGTGCCGCAACTGCGGTCACATCGTCGTCGGCACCAAGGCTCCCGAGCTGTGCCCCACCTGCGATCATCCCAAGGCTTACTTCGAGGTCCACGCCGAGAATTACTAAGCGATTTTTCCACAGCCCTCCGGTTTTCAGCCGGAGGGTTTTTTGCACACAATCGCGTAGGGGCTGCCCTTGCGGCAGCCCACCTGGCCCGTTGGGACAGGGAAAGGACGACCGCAAGGGTCGCCCCTACGCGGGGAGAATCTTTGTATACAAAAATACCCACAACCTATTGACAAATGTCCGTGGGCTGTGGTATAACATCCTCAACCAAATAAAACCGTTGAAGCGGAGATAACGGTGTATGTTGACCCCACAGAGAGTCCGGGAGGCTGAGAGCCGGGCGGGAACCAGTACATCAAATGGACCGCTGAGGGCGCGCGGGAAAGGAAACGAGTATGGCGCGACGGGGGGGACACCGTCAAGGTCCGGGAGTGTGCAGGCACTCCGCAGAGTGCACGGGTCAGACCGTGAAGCAAGGTGGCAGCGCGGAAGTTATTTCGTCCTTGACAAGCAATTGTCAGGGGCTTTTTCTTTTGCTGTCCCGTAGGGCGCGCATTGTATGCGTGCCCGGTGTACAGGTAAAAATGGCACGCATGAAATGCGCGCCCTACAAACCCAAATCCAGGGAGGAACCAAGAATGGACAAAAAAGGAAGATTCGGCATCCACGGCGGTCAGTACATCCCCGAAATTCTGATGAACGCCGTCCAGGAGCTGGAGGATGCTTACGAGCACTACAAAAACGATCCCGAATTCAACCGGGAGCTTTCCGAGCTCCTGAACGACTACGCGGGCCGTCCTTCAAGGCTTTACTACGCCGAGAAGATGACCCGCGACCTGGGCGGCGCGAAGATTTATCTGAAGCGCGAGGACTTAAACCACACCGGTGCCCACAAGATCAACAATGTTCTCGGTCAGGCACTGCTGGCCAAGAAGATGGGCAAGAAGCGCATCATCGCCGAGACCGGCGCAGGCCAGCACGGCGTGGCCTCCGCCACCGCCGCCGCCCTGATGGGTCTGGAGTGCGTGGTCTTCATGGGCGAGGAGGACACCATCCGCCAGGCTCTGAATGTCTACCGCATGCGCCTGCTGGGTGCAGAAGTCGTCCCCGTCACCAGCGGCACCGCAACGCTGAAGGATGCCGTCAACGAGGCCATGATCGAGTGGACCCGCCGCATCCATGACACCCACTACTGCATCGGCTCCGCCATGGGCCCCCATCCCTTCCCCCAGATGGTCCGGGATTTCCAGGCGGTCATCTCCAAGGAAATCAAGGAGCAGATCATCGAGAAGGAGGGCCGTCTGCCTGACGCCGTCATCGCCTGTGTGGGCGGCGGCTCCAACGCCATCGGCACCTTCTACAATTTCATTGAGGACAAGGACGTGCGCCTCATCGGCTGTGAGGCCGCAGGCCGGGGCATCGATACCTTCGAGACTGCCGCCACCGTGGCCACCGGCAAGGTGGGCATCTTCCACGGCATGAAGTCCTACTTCTGCCAGGACGAGTACGGCCAGATCGCCCCCGTCTATTCCATCTCCGCAGGCCTGGACTACCCCGGCGTGGGCCCCGAGCACGCAAACCTCCATGATATGGGCCGGGCCGAATATGTCCCCATCACCGACGACGAGGCTGTGGATGCTTTTGAGTATCTGGCCCGGATGGAGGGCATCATCCCAGCCATCGAGTCTGCCCACGCCATCGCCTACGCCAGAAAGCTGGCTCCCACCATGGACAAGGATCAGATTATCGTGGTCACCGTCTCCGGCCGCGGCGACAAGGACTGCGCCGCCATCGCCCGCTACAGAGGGGAGGATCTTTATGAGTAATATTGCCAAGGCTTTTGAAAACGGAAAGGCATACATGCCCTTCTTCATCTGCGGTGATCCCGATTTGGATACCACCGCCGCCGCCGTCCGGGCCGCCGTCGCCAACGGTGCGTCCCTGATTGAGCTGAACATTCCCTTCTCCGATCCCACCGCCGGTGACGGTAGCATCCAGGAGGCCAACATCCGCGCCCTGAAGGGCGGCGTCACCACCGACAGGATCTTCGACATGATCGGGGAACTGAGAACAGATGTGACTGTGCCCTTCGTCATCTCCGGCTACGCCAATGTGGTCTTCTCCTACGGCCCCGACCGGTTTTTGAAGAAGTGCGCCGAGCTGACCGTGGACGGTCTGATCGTCCCCGACCTGCCCTTCGAGGAGCGGGACGAGTTTCTGCCCTGGTGTGAGCAGTACGGCGTGGACCTGATCTGCATGGTGGCCGCCACCTCCCGTGAGCGCGTCACTGCCATCGCCAGGGAGGCCAAGGGCTTCCTCTACATCATGGCCTGCCCCGGCGGCACCACCGCCGAGCTGCGGGAGATCGTCCAGGTGGTCCGCGCGGTCACCGACATCCCCTGCGCCGTGTGCCTGAGCTCTGAGGATGCCCCCCAGTTCTGGGAGACCGCAGAGCTGGTGGACGGCGTCATCGAGGACGGCCCCATCGTGGCCCTCATGGGCCGCTTCGGCGCGGCCTCCCCCCGCCAGGTGGGTGCCCATGCCCGCAGAGCCGTCATGCAGCTTCAGGCGATCTGAAAAATTGAAATCATAATAAATGGACTTTTGTTTTAAAACAAAAGTCCATTTTACCATCACATTTTCACGGAAAATCGTTCACAGGCGAAGCCTATATCACACATTGATAAATGTATATCACAGATTTGCAAAACAAAGCGATATCATTGTGTTGTGCATATTCTCTATGCACAACACACGAATGCGGGGCAGGTTTCGTTTATTTGGCGTATTGTAAATTGTATCCAAAAATGCTATTATGTTGAAACACAAGTGTTCACGTCGTGTAAACAGATTGGAGCGTTATTATGAAGTATGTTATCGTGCTGGGTGACGGCATGGCAGACGAGCCCATCGAGGCTCTGGGCGGCAAGACCCCCCTGGAATACGCCAACACCCCTGTTATGGATGCGCTGGCCAGCGGCGGCGAGATGGGCATGACCCAGAACGTCCCCGCCGGTATGCACCCCGGCAGCGAGGTTGCCAACCTGGCTGTCATGGGCTACGACCCCGAGATTTATTTCACCGGACGATCTCCCATGGAGGCCCTGAGTGTGGGTGTTCAGATGGAGGATACCGATATCATTTTCCGGGCAAACGTGGTGACCCTCAGCGAGGAAGAGCCCTACGACCAGAAGACCCTCATCGACCACTCCGCCAGCGAGATCGAGACTGCCGACACCGACATCCTGATGGATGCCATCCGGGAGGCCTTCAATTCCGAGGAGATCCAGTTCTACACCGGCACCAGCTACCGCAACATCTGCGTCTGGAAGGGCGGTCACATCGTGGACATCGATCCGCCTCACGACCACCTGGGCCAGAAGGTCACCGAGCTGCTGCCCACCGAGAAGCTGTTCCGGGACATGATGGAAAAGTCCTTTGAGATCCTGAACAATCACCCCCTGAACATCGAGCGGGCCAAGAAGGGCCTGAACAAGGCCAACTCCCTCTGGTTCTGGGGCGCGGGTACAAAGCCCAGCTTCGACGGCTTCGAGAAGCGCACCGGTATGAAGGGTGCCATGGTCTCCGCTGTGGACCTGCTCAAGGGCATCGCCGTGGGCGACGGATTGCTCGTCAAGGAAGTTGAGGGTGCCACCGGAAGCCTCCACACCAATTACGAGGGCAAGGCCCAGGCCGCCATCGACTCCATGCTGAAGGATGGCTGTGACTTCGCCTACATCCATCTGGAGGGTCCCGATGAGATGGCCCACCAGGGCCTGACCATGGAGAAGGTCCAGTCCATCGAGTATCTGGACTCCCGCATTGTCGCCCCCGTCAAGGCCGCTCTGGATGCGGCAGGGGAGGACTACCGCTTCCTGATCCTGCCCGACCATCCGAACCTGCTGCGCCTGCGGACCCACACCGCCGATCCCGTTCCCTACATTCTCTACGATTCCACCAGGGTGCAGAAGAAGCTCGCCCACTATTCCGAGCGCGAAGCTGCCGCCACCGGCATTTTTGAGCCCCAGGGCCATAAGCTGATGGAGCGGCTCCTGAAAGGTTAACATGATTTGCGGCCTTTTGCCGCTGCAATGCTTCGCATTGCGGGGATACGGATTGCCACGTCGGGCTTTGCCCTCCTCGCAATGACAGTGCTTATCGAGAATTTCAGCAGCTGAATTGGTGCAATGTGTATCGTCGCCGCTGTCATTGCGAGGAGCGAAGCGACGTGGCAATCCGTTCCCCGGCATCCGAAGGATGCCAACGCCCAAAGGCGTTCAATTTTCAATTTGGAGTGATACCTATGTCTCGTGTATATAATTTTTCCGCCGGTCCTGCCGTGCTCCCCGAGGAAGTTCTGATCGAAGCCGCCAATGAGATGCTCGACTACAAGGGCACCGGCATGTCCGTCATGGAGATGAGCCACCGCTCTGCCGCCTACCAGGCCATCATCGATGAGGCCGAGGCTGACCTGCGGGAGCTGATGAACATCCCCGAAAATTACAAGGTCCTGTTCCTCCAGGGCGGTGCCAGCCAGCAGTTCGCCGCTGTGCCCATGAACCTGATGAAGAACAAGGTCGCCGACTACATCATCACCGGTGTCTGGGCCAAGAAGGCCTGGCAGGAGGCCCAGATGTACGGCAAGGCCAACGCCATCGCCTCTTCCGCTGACGAGACCTTCTCCTACATCCCCGACTGCTCCGACCTGCCCATTTCCGAGGATGCCGACTACGTCTACATCTGCGAGAACAACACCATCTACGGCACCAAGTTCAAGACTCTGCCCAACACCAAGGGCAAGGATCTGGTTGCCGACGTTTCCTCCTGCTTCCTGTCTGAGCCCGTGGACGTGAGCAAGTACGCCGTCATCTACGGCGGTGTCCAGAAGAACATCGGCCCCGCCGGCGTGGTCATCGCCATCGTCCGGGAGGACCTGATCGGTGACTGCCTGCCCGGCACCCCCACCATGCTCAAGTGGAAGACCCAGGCCGACAACGGCTCCATGTACAACACCCCTCCCGCCTACGGCATCTACATCTGTGGCAAGGTCTTCAAGTGGCTGAAAAGACAAGGCGGCCTGGAGGCCATTCAGGCCCACAACGAGCGCAAGGCGAAGCTTCTGTACGATTTCCTGGATAACAGCCAGATGTTCCACGGCACCGTCCGCAAGGAGGACCGCTCTCTCATGAATGTCCCCTTCGTCACCGGTGACAAGGACCTGGATGCCAAGTTCGTCAAGGCAGCCGATGCCGCGGGCTTCAAGAACCTGAAGGGCCACAGAAGCGTCGGCGGCATGCGCGCCAGCATCTACAACGCCATGCCCTACGAGGGCGTGGAGGCCCTGGTGGCATTCATGAAGAAATTCGAGGAAGAAAATAAGTAAAAGTTGACAATTGAAAATTGACAGTTGACAGTTAAGAAAAGGAAAATAACTGTCAATTGTCAACTGTAAACTGTCAACTCTGGAGGTAAAACCAATGTATCATATCCATCAGCTGAACAAGATCTCCGCCAAGGGCACCGAGCTGCTGACGGCGGATTATGCAAATACCGCAAACATCGACGAGGCCGAGGGCATTCTGGTCCGCAGTGCCAACATGCACGAGATGGCCTTCTCCGACAACCTGCTGGCCGTGGCCCGTGCCGGTGCCGGTGTCAACAACATCCCCCTGACCTCCTGCGCCGACCAGGGCATCGTGGTCTTCAACACTCCCGGTGCCAACGCCAATTCCGTCATGGAGCTGGCCATCTGCGGCATGCTGCTGGGCAGCCGCGACATCGTCGGCGGCATCAACTGGGTCCAGTCCATCAAGGACAGCCCCGATGTGGCCAAGATGGTGGAAAAGGGCAAGAGCCGCTTCGCCGGCAATGAGCTGCGCGGCAAGAAGCTGGGCATCATCGGCCTGGGTGCCATCGGCGGCCCTCTGGCCAACCGCTCCCGCAAGCTGGGTATGGATGTCTACGGCTGTGACCCCCACATCAGCGTGGAAGCCGCCTGGAATCTGGACCGCCACATTCAGAAGGTCAACGAGCGTGAGGAGATCTTCCGCACCTGCGACATCATCACCCTCCATGTGCCCCTGCTGCCTGCCACCAAGCACATGATCAACGCCGAGACCCTGGCCATGATGAAGGACGGTGTCATCATCCTGAACTTCGCCCGTGATGCCCTGGTGGACGACGACGCCATGGCCGCAGCCCTGGCCTCCGGCAAGGTCAAGTGCTACGTCACCGACTTCCCCAACGAGAAGTCCGCCAACATGCCCGGCTGTATCGCCATCCCCCATCTGGGTGCCTCCACCGAGGAATCTGAGGACAACTGCGCCAGAATGGCCGTCCAGCAGATGATGGACTACCTGGAGAACGGCAACATCAAGAACTCCGTCAATTTCCCCAACCTGGATATGGGCGTCTGCCGCACCGCAGGCCGTATCGCCATCCTGCATAAGAACATCCCCAACACCCTGAGCCCCTTCACCACGGTCATGGCCAATGAGAATATCAACATCGACTCCCTGATGAACAAGTCCCGGGGCGAGTACGCCTACACCGTCCTGGATCTGGACCACACCCCCAGCCAGCACGCCGTGGAGGAGCTGAAGAAGATCAACGGCGTCATCCGCGTCCGTGTGATCCGCTGATACATTATAATATAGTTGAGCAGGGACCTCCGTCTGGAGGTCCCTGTTTATACTGTCAAAGAACGCGCTTTCTCATGAGAATGTAGGGGCGCGCATTGCTCGTCCGCCGAAAATCTTTGATTTTCGGATTTTCCGAAGGAAAATAACCGCTATTTCGCCTTGCGGCGACAGATTTTGCTTTGGCAAAATCTGCGGACGACCAATGGTCTCCCCTACAATCCTTTTTTGACATGCTCTGCAGTAACAGCCTCCGATCATTTCCACCGCAATCACGCCCCAACGTACAACGGAACGACACCCACCGCACCGATTACAGTTTGTCAGCGGCGACTCGCCGAAAAAATGCGCTACCCCATCTCCACCGCAGGAACGACCCAACGTACAACGGAACGACACCCGCCGCACCGATTACAGTTTGTCAGCGGCGACTCGCCGCAAAGAGCGCACGATTGTGCGCTCTTTTCTTCTAAATTGTGCAAGGATTTGGCTTTACAATGTTTGTCGCATATTATATAATCAATTTGTATGGCAAAGCTTCCGAATTTGCCGCTTTCATGAAAATTATGAGAAGGAACCGTGTGATCTTATGACCATGACTGAACTGTACTCTACCGAAGAATTTGAGCGCAAGTATACCTATTCCGGCTCCGACCTGGGTGCCCGCTGGACAAAGGAGAAGACTCTCTTCCGGCTCTGGGCTCCCACGGCCAAGAGCGTCAAGGTCAACCTCTACAAGTCCGGCAACCCCGGCGTGGAGGACCGCATCGAGCGCATTGAGATGAAGTCCGCCGTGGCGGGCACCTGGACCGCCGAGGTCGCCGGCGACCTGGCGGGCGTGTACTACACCTATACCGTGGAGCTGGAGGAGGGCATCCGGGAGGCCTGCGATCCCTACGCCCGGACCACCGGTGTCAACGGCCACCGGGCCATGGTCATCGACCTGGACTCCACCGATCCCGAGGGCTGGTCCGAGGACCGGGACCCCAATGCGGGAAAAAGCATCACCGACGCCGTCATTTACGAGCTCCATGTCCGGGACCTGAGCGCGGATCCCAGCTCCGGCGTGAAGAATCGGGGCAAGTTTCTGGGTGTCATCGAGGAGGGGACCCACACCCCCGACGGCATCCCCACGGGCCTGGACCACATCAAGTCCATGGGCATCACCCACCTGCACCTGCTGCCCAGCTATGACTACGGCTCCGTGGACGAGGCCTACCTGGAGCGGGAGCAGTTCAACTGGGGCTACGATCCCGTGAACTTCAATGTGCCCGAGGGCTCCTACTCCACCGACCCCTACCACGGCGAGGTCCGCGTGAAGGAAATGAAGCAGATGATCCAGGGCCTGCATAAGAATGGCATCAGCGTCATCCTGGACGTGGTCTATAACCATGTCTACGACGGCGAGACCTTCTGCTTCAACCGCATCGTGCCCGAGTATTTCTCCCGTACCCACAACGGCCACTACTCCAACGGCTCCGGCTGCGGCAACGATACCGCCTCCGAGCGGAGCATGGTCCACAAGTACATCGTCGATTCCGTCAAGTACTGGGCCGACGAGTACCACATCGACGGCTTCCGCTTCGATCTGGTGGGCCTCATCGATGTGGACACCATCAACGAGCTGGTCTCCGCCGTCCGGGCCAAGCACCCCAACGTCATCTTCTACGGCGAGGGCTGGTCCATGGCCACCGAGATGACCAAGCCCGATGTGGCCATGGCCACCCAGCACAACGCCTACAGGACCCCCAATTTCGCCTACTTCTCCGACACCCTGCGGGATGTGCTGAGAGGCTATGTCTTCGATGACCATGCCTACGGCTATGTGGCGGGTGCCCAGGGCCAGGAGGAGCAGCTGAAGAATTGCTTCATGGCCCGCCCCGGCTGGTGCCCCGGCCCCACCCAGACCATCAATTACGCCTCCTGCCATGACAATATGTCCCTGTTCGACCGGCTGACCCTGTCCACCCCCGATGCCGACTTTGCCGACCGGGTGCGGATGAATAATCTGGCCGCCGGTATCTACCTGCTGAGCCAGGGCGTGCCCTTCATGCAGGCCGGCGAGGAGATCCTGCGCTCCAAGCCCCTGCCCGGCGGCGGCTTCGAGCACAACTCCTACTGCAGCCCCGACTCCGTCAACTCCATCAAGTGGAACGATCTGGACAAGGAGGTCTACGCGAAGAACGCCGACTATTACCGGGGTCTCATCGCCTTCCGCAAGGCCCATCCCACCCTGCGCCTGACCACCGGGGAGGCGGTCCGGGAGCAGGTCCATCCCCTGGAGGGCCTGGAACCCAATGTAGTGGGCTTCCACCTGCGCGGCTCCGTGGACGATTCCGCCCAGGCCATCATCGTGCTCTATAACGCAAACAAGACCCCCACCACCGTGGAGCTGCCCAAGGGCAAGTGGAACGTCTGCGTCACCGACCAGACCGCCGGTACCAAGCCGCTGCTGGCTGTGGAGGGAAGCGTCACCGTGGCCCCCATCAGCACCACCGTGCTGACCCTGGAGAGCGTGGCTGTCTCCCAGCCGGAGCCCGAGGCTGCCGCCGAGGAGAAGAAGCTCCCCCTCCTACTGGGCGTCACCGCCGCCGTCACCGCCGCAGTGGGCGGCGCCATGGCCTACCTGAACCACAAGCGGAAGAAGGATAAGGAATAAGCAATCAAAAATCCCCCCGATTCTAAGGAATCGGGGGATTTTTAGTGCTGTAGGGGCGACCCTCGGTCGCCCGGTCATTTGTGCCACAGGCACAAATGACATCGTCGCAAGGAGATCATTGTTTTGCCAATTCTGCGAATTGGCCGGGCGAGCGAGGCTCGCCCCTACGGATGGGGCTTAAAGACCCATTTCCTTCTTGACCTCACCGAAGGCGCGGACGGCGTGATCGATGTCCTCCTTGGAGTGGCCGGCGGAGATCTGGGTGCGGATGCGGTCCTTGCCCTTGGGGACGACGGGGTAGCAGAAGGCGACGACGTAAACGCCCTTCTCCAGCATCCGGCGGGCGAACTCGTGGGCGGTCCGGGGGTCGTAGAGCATCACGGGCACGATGGGATGCTCACCGGGCAGCAGGTCGAAGCCCAGCTTCTCCATCTCGGCGCGGAAATAGCGGGCGTTCTCGTGGACCTTGTCACGAAGCGCGGTGCTTTCCTCCAGCAGCTCGATGGTGCGGATGGTGGCGGCGCAGATGGCGGGAGCCACGGTGTTGCTGAACAGGTAGGGGCGGGAACGCTGGCGCAGCAGATCCACGATGGGCTGACGGGCCGCAGTGTAGCCGCCGGAAGCACCGCCCAGGGCCTTGCCGAAGGTGCCGGTGATGATGTCCACCCGGTCCATGACGCCGCAGAACTCGGGGGTGCCCCGGCCATGGTCACCCATGAAGCCCACGGCGTGGCTGTCATCGACCATCACCAGCGCGTCGAACTCGTCGGCCAGATCGCAGATGGCGGGCAGGTTGGCGATGTAGCCGTCCATGGAGAAGACACCGTCGGTGGCGATCAGGATCTTCTTCGCGCCCTTCTCCCGGGCGGCGATCAGCTGAGCCCGCAGGTCGTCCATGTTGTTGTTCTTGTAACGGAACCGCATGGCCTTGCACAGGCGCACGCCGTCGATGATGGAGGCGTGGTTCAGCTCGTCGGAGATAATGGCATCCTCCGCGCCCAGCAGAGTCTCAAACAGACCGCCGTTGGCATCGAAGCAGGAAGAATACAGAATGGCATCGTCCATGCCCACGAATTTGGAAATCTTGGCCTCCAGATCCTTGTGGATCTGCTGGGTACCGCAGATGAAGCGGACGGAGGAAAGGCCGAAGCCCCAGTTATCGTAGCTTTCCTTGGCGGCGGCGATCAGCTCGGGATGGGCAGACAGGCCCAGATAGTTGTTGGCGCAGAAGTTCACCACGCCCTGCTTGGCGGTGGTGTCGATCCGGCTGCGCTGGGGAGTGGTGATGATCCGCTCCTCCCGCCAGGTACCGGCGGCGCGGATGGCATCCAGCTCAGCGTTGATTGCAGTGAGTGCAGTTTTCATAATAGAATACCTCCTAAAGAACTACGTCATTGCGAGCCAGTGCGCACACTGGCGTGGCAATCCCCCGGAGATTCCGGAAACCTGGAGGGGATTGCCACGTCGGGCTTCGCCCTCCTCGCAATGACGTGCGTAATTTGTTACTTGCTCCAGTCCAGGACGACCTTGCCGGACATGCCGGAGATCATGGCATCGAAGCCCTTCTGGAACTCGGTGTAGTGGAAGCGGTGGGTGATGACCTTGGACATATCCAGACCGCCCTGGACCATGTAGCTCATCTGGTGCCAGTTGTCCATCTTGCGGCCGTAGATGCCCTGGAGGGTCAGACCCTTGCCGATGATGTAGTTCATATCCACGTTGATGGGCTTGTCGCCCAGACCCAGCAGGCTAATTTTGCCGCCGGTGCGCATGACGGACAGCATCTGGCTGAAGGCGCGGCCGTTGCCGGACATCTCCAGACCCACGTCGAAGCCCTCGACGATGTGCAGGCGCTTCATGATCTCGTTCAGGTCCTCACGCCCGGTGTTGACGGCGGCGTCCACGCCCATCTTCCGGGCCAGGTCCAGACGGTAGTCGTTCAGGTCGGTGATGACCACCCGGCGGGCACCGGCATACTTGCAGATACCGGCGGCCATGATGCCGATGGGGCCCGCGCCGGTGATGAGCACGTCCTCGCCCACCAGAT
The DNA here is from genome assembly GCA_045125955.1 of Faecousia sp. GTDB lineage: Bacteria > Bacillota > Clostridia > Oscillospirales > Oscillospiraceae > Faecousia. Next base: position 11,486 of record JBGVNV010000051.1, on the reverse strand, counting down.
TCCACATCAGGGCGGTGTGGGTGGCGTTGCCGAAGGCGTCAAAGAAGGAGACAACCTCCTCGGGCAGGCTCTCGTCGATCATGATGACGTTGGAAGCGGGGATGCACAGATACTCGGCGAAGGCACCGTTGCGGTCCACGCCCACGCCCTGGGTGTCCTTGCACCACTGGATGTCGCCGTTGTGGCAGTTGCGGCAGTGGCCGCAGGTGATGTGGCCCTCGCCGGAGACTCTCTGGCCGATGTGGAAGCCGGTCACGCCGTCGCCCAGGGCGGCGATCTCGCCCACGTACTCGTGGCCGATGGTCATGCCGGGCTTGACGTGCTGAGCAGCCCAGTCGTTCCACTGGTAAATGTGGACATCAGAGCCGCAGATGGCGGTCTTGTGGATCTTGATGAGGACCTCACCGGCCTTGGGCACGGGAACGGGCACCTGCCGCAGCTCCAGACCCACACCGGCCTCAGCCTTGACGATTGCGTCCATGTACTGTTTCATATTGGATTCCTCCGATGGAAATGATAATACAAATATTGTAGGGAACGGCCTGTGTGCCGTTCCGGTTTTCACGGATGGGGAACGGCACGCAGGCCGTTCCTACGAAATAATGGTTACTTCTGCTTATAGCCGTCCAGGAAATTGCCCATGCGCTCCATGGCGGCGCGCAGCTCGTTTGCCTCGGGGAGCATGACGATGCGGAAGTGGTCGGGCTCGGCCCAGTCGAAGCCGGAGCCGGGGACCACCAGGATGCCGGTCTCCAGCAGCAGATCCCGGGCAAACTGCTTGTCGCTGGTGATGTTGAACTTCTTCACATCCAGCTTGGGGAAGAGGTAGAAGGCGGCGACGTTCTTGACATAGCTGATGCCCTCGATCTTGTCCAGGGTCTCGATGGTGGCCTTGCGCTGCTCGAAGTAGCGGCCGCCGGGACGGACCATGGCGGCGGGAGTCTCGGCGTCCTCCAGGGCGGCGGGGATGACCAGCTGGGCCAGAGCGTTGGAGCACAGGCGCAGGGAGGTCAGCTGGACGATGCCCTTGCGATACTCCTCGGTGCGGGCTCTGGGGCCGGAGATGACCATCCAGCCGCAGCGGTAGCCGCAGAGGGAGTGGGACTTAGAAAGGCCGTTCATGGTGACGACGGTCAGATCGGGAGCCAGCTTGGCGGTGGAGGTGTGCTCCAGGCTGTCCAGGACCAGACGGTCGTAGATCTCGTCGCTGAAAATGACCAGGTTGTGCTCCCGGGCCACCTCGATGAGCTGCAGCAGCACCTCGTCGGGGTACAGGGCACCGGTGGGGTTGTTGGGGTTGATGATGACCATGGCCCGGGTGCGGGAGGTGACCTTCTTCTTCAGGTCGGCAATATCGGGGTTCCAGTCGCTGAGCTCATCGCAGCGGTAGAACACGGGCTTTGCACCGGCCAGCAGCACGGTGTTGCCCCACAGGGAGTAGCTGGGGGTGGGGATCAGGACCTCGTCGCCGGGGTTCAGCAGGGGCATCAGGGCGAAGTTGACCACCTCGCTGACGCCGTTGCCGATGAACACATCATCGGGCTCGATGCCCTCGATGCCCTTGCTCCGCTCGTAGCGGATGATGGCGTCACGGGCGGCGGGCATGCCCTGGAAATCGCAGTAGGCCACGGCCTCGTGCTCCCGGCCCTCGATGGCGTTGCGGATGGATTCGGGCAGGGGGAAGCCGAAGGCGGCGGGGTTGCCGGTGTTCAGCTTCAGAACGGGAGTGCCTTCCCGCTGCATTTTATTGGCAAGATGGAACAGCTCGCCCCGGATATCGGAGTGGACATGCTCCATACGGTTGGACAGTTGAATCAGATCCATAATATATCTATCATCCTCTCCGGCGCAGTGCGCCGTTTATGCACTGTTATCTTAGCAGAAAACATCCACGAATGGAAGACAAAAAGTCGATAAAATCAAAAAATTTTGATCGAAAATGAACCGCACACCGACAATTGTCGGTGTGCGGTGGATAAATTCCTTATGCTGCCTCGGCCTTGAGCATGTAGCTGGTGTCTGCAGTGACGGGAGTCTGGTCCACGCCGGTCATGGCATATTCGCCGTTTACATAGAAGGCCCAGTACATACCGTCGGTCTCGTAGTCCAGGGTCTGGCCCAGGACGGACTTGATGTACATGCCGTACTGGCCCTGCTCGCCCTCGATGAGCGCATGCTCGATCAGGGCGTAGCCCACCATCTCCTCGTCGGTGTGGATCAGGTACAGGTGCTCCGCACCCTCCTTGTCCACGATGATGAGCTCAAAGGACTTCTCACCCTCGCCCAGGATGGTAAAGTCGGAGGACCCAGTGCTGTCGGGAGTCTCGATGGGGGCGGTGGTCTCGGCGGGCTTGCCGCTGCATCCGGTCAGTGCCAACGCCGCAGTCAGCACGAACGCCAGGACGAGCGACAGCAGTTTTTTCATGCTGTTGTTCTTCATGGTAGTTCTCCTTGTAAAATAGATTTGTTCCATCCCAGGGTACGCAGGAGCTTTGCGGAACAGCTCATTCGGATATTCCGGCTTTGCGCTTGGGAGCACCCGGCCTTCTCAGCTTGCGCCAATGACCTGTTCCCGGAGTGCGGCCTCCGGGTGAGGATGCCCAATCGGTTGCGCATGACGGCGACGCCCTCGCACAGGATTTTCACCTGTTTCCCCGAATGCAGACATTATACCACTGCCCCCGGACCTTTGCAAGACCGTGACAAGCAGAATATGCACGATTTGTGACTAATTCCCTCTTTACTCAGTTGCACATAATCGATATAATACAAATTGATACCTAAAAATTTAAGGAGGTTACCCAAATGAAAAGAACATCCATCATCCTGGCACTGGCTCTGGTCATCGCTCTGCTGACCGGCTGCGCGGGCACCCCTGTGGTCTACTATTCCGACTGCACCTGCCCCACCGGTGCCCACACTGAGACCACCCCTGTTGAGACCACCGCTCCCGTTGAAACCATCAACCCTGTCGAGTCCATCCCCGTTGCCGAGGGTGCCGTGAAGACCGGCGTTGCCATCGTCGCTTCCGCTCTGGAGAGCAAGTCCGCCGGCGATGCCGACGGCGAGGCCAAGTACGATGTCTCCGTGGTCGCCGTCACCGTTGACGACAACGGTGTCATCCAGTCCTGCATCATCGACTCCATCGGCACTTCCGTGCTGTTTGACGTCAACGGCAGCATCGTCTCCGACCTGACCGCCGAGATCCCCACCAAGAACGAGCTGGGCGATGCTTACAACATGAAGCTCTACGGCAATGCCGTTGCCGAGTGGTATGAGCAGGCCGCTGCCCTGGCTTCCTTCGCCTGCGGCAAGACCGTGGAGGAGCTCCGCGCCGGTGCCGTGGACGAGACCGGCCACGCCGTCGATGCCGACCTGGCTACCACCGCCACCATCTACCTGGGCGGCTATGTCTCCGCCATTGAGAACGCCGTCTTCAACGCCCAGCACCTGGGTGCCCAGGCCGGCGACGAGCTGAAGCTGGCCATCTCCTCCTCCGTGGACGGCTCCAAGAATGCCGATGCCGAGAACGAGGGCCTGTGCGAGCTGTACACCACCGCCGTTGCACTGACCATGAAGGACGGTGTCATCACCTCCGCCCAGATCGATGCCGTTCAGGGCAAGGTCAACTTCGATGTCACCGGCACCATCACCGCCGGCACCGATGGCGTTTTCGCCACCAAGAACATGCTGGGCGAGCAGTACGGCATGAAGGCCTGGGGCGGTGCCATCGCCGAGTGGAACGAGCAGGCCGCTTCCTTCGCCGCCTACATCACCGGCAAGACCGCCGATGATGTCGCCGGTATCGCCGTGGACGAGTCCACCAAGCCCACCGACGCCGACCTGCTGACCTCCGTCACCATCAAGATCGGTGAGTTCCAGGCTCTGGTTGCAAAGGCCTGCAACTGATGAAGCGATTTTTCGCCCTGCTTCTGACCCTCTCCATGCTCCTGTGCGGCTGCACCGGGGCGGGGGAGGAGCAGAAGCAGTACTCCGCCACCTTCCTGACGGTCTTCGACACCGTCACCACCATCCTGGGCCGGGATGCCTCGGAAGAGGCCTTTTCCCAGAAGGCCCAGGCGGTCCACGACGAGCTCCTTGTCTACCATCAGCTTTTTGATATATACAATGTATACGAAGGGCTGAACAACCTGAAGACCGTCAACGATAACCCCGGCGAGGCGGTCAGCGTTGACAAGGCCATCATCGACCTGCTGCTCGACTGCAAGGCCTATTACGAGCTGACGGGCGGCCGGGTCAACGCCGCCATGGGCAGCGTGCTCTATCTGTGGCACGAGGCCCGGGAGGACGGCCTGAACGACTTCGCCAACGCCTATCTGCCCGACGCCGATGCCCTGTCCGAGGCGGCAGAGCATACAAGCTGGGACAGCGTGGTGATCGATGCAGAAAAGGGCACCGTCACCATCCTGGACCCCGCTCTGCGGCTGGATGTGGGTGCCATCGCCAAGGGCTGGTCCGTCCAGCGGGTGGCGGAGAAGGCCCCCGAGGGTCTGCTCATCAGCGTCGGCGGCAATGTCTGCGCCACGGGCCCCAAGGACGAAACCGGCACCCCCTGGGTCGTCGGTGTCCAGGACCCCGACGGCGGCGACAATTACCTGCACACCCTCTACCTGACAAAGGGCAGCATGGTCACCAGCGGCGACTACCAGCGGGCCTATATGGTGGACGGGAAAATTTACCACCACATCATCGACCCGGATACCCTGTACCCAGGCTCGCTGTGGCGGGCCGTCACCGTGGTCTGCCCCGACTCCGGCCTGGCCGATGCTCTGTCCACGGCATTGTTCCTGCTTCCTCTGGAAGAGGGTCAGAAGCTCCTGGACCAGTGCGAAAGCTGCGCCATGTGGGTCGATGCCGAGGGAAATATGTTCTATTCCACCGGCTTTGAAGAACTGATAAGAACTTAGGGCATATCTGAAAACCGTCAATACGCCCGGACAGCGGATCTTTTCCCACTGAGCCGCACCATTTTCCCTCGAAATACAAAAGTATTCCTTCGGAAAAATGGCTTGCCCAGCGGGAAAATCTCTCGCTGCCGGACGCATTTCCGTCTTTCAGATAAGCCCCGAAATTGAGGTGAAAACTTAAATGAAACATCTGTTTTTTGGCGGTATCCACCCCAAATACAACAAAGAAATGTCCAAGACCATCCTGACGGTCAAGACCATCGAGCCAAAATGCGTGGTCATTCCCATGGTCCAGCACATCGGCGCGCCCTGTACCCCCCTGGTACAGGTGGGCGACCGGGTGAAAAAGGGCCAGAAGATCGGTGACGGCGAGGGCCTGTGCGTGCCTGTCCACGCCTCCGTCTCCGGCAGGGTCGTTGCCATCGAGCCCCGGCCCCATGTCCGCGGCACCAACATCATGGCCGTGGTCATCGAGAACGACTTCAAGATGGAGTCCGTGGCCCCCGAATTCCCCACCACCGATGACGAGGTCCTCCACGCCATCCGGGAGGCGGGCATCGTCGGCATGGGCGGCGCGGCCTTCCCCGGCAACGTCAAGGCCCTGGGTGCCATGGGCAATGTGGATACCCTGATCGCCAACGGCTGTGAGTGTGAGCCCTACATCACCGCCGACGACACCCTCCTGCGGACCTCCCCTGAGCAGGTCCTGGAGGGCATGAGCCTCCTGCGCCGTCTGCTGCATCCGAAGCGGACCGTCCTGGCCGTGGAGGACAACAAGACCGAGGCCATCGCAGAGCTGCAGAAGCTCCTGCCCAGCTATGCGGATATCGAGCTGGCCATCCTGCCCACCCGCTACCCCCAGGGCTCCGAGAAGCAGCTGATCCAGGCCGTCACCGGCCGTCAGGTGCCTCCCGGCCAGCTCCCCGTCAAGGTCGGCTGCGCCGTGTTCAATGTCTCCACCTTCGCCGCCATCTACCGTGCGGTCAAGCTGGGCACCCCCCTGACCGAGCGTATCGTCACCGTCTCCGGCGAGGCCATTGCCGAGCCCCAGAACTTCCTGGTGCCCATCGGCACCTCCTTCCACGATCTCATCGAGATCGCCGGTGGACTCCATGACAAGACCGAGCGCGTCATCTCCGGCGGCCCCATGATGGGCGCGGCCCAGTCTGATCTGGCAGTCCCCGTCGTCAAGGCCACCAACTCCATCCTGTGCCTGCTGAAGGACGTCAACGGCGCGGCGGAGAACCCCGTCTGCCTGCGCTGCGGCAAGTGCGTCAGTGTCTGTCCCATGCGGCTGCAGCCCCTGTACATGTACCGCTTTACCAATGCGGGCCGGGTGGACGAGCTTGATCGCATGAACCTGATGGACTGCATGGAGTGCGGCTCCTGCGCCTTCACCTGTCCCGGCAAGCTGCCCCTGGTGGAGACCTTCCGCAAGGGCAAACAAATGGTAAGGGAGGCTCAGAAGAAATGAAACTGACTGTCGCTTCTTCCCCTCATATCCGCGGTAATTTCCGCACGAACCGCATCATGGCCGATGTGATGCTGGCCCTGACCCCCGCGCTGGCGGTGGGCGTGGTCCGCTTCGGCCTGGATGCTCTGATCCTGACTCTGGTGTGCATGGCCTCCGCCGTTGCCGCCGAGTGGCTGTTCGGTGCCCTGACCCGCACCCGCAACACCACCGTGGACGGCTCTGCCCTGGTGACCGGCATGCTGCTGGCCATGACCCTGCCCCACACCTGCCCCATCTGGCTGGGTGCCGCAGGCAGCGTCTTCGCCATCGTGTTCGTCAAGTGCCTCTGCGGCGGCCTGGGCCAGAACATCTTCAACCCCGCCCTGGCGGCAAGAGCTGCCATGATGGTCATTTACCCCGTGGGCCTGACCCGCTACATGGGCGTGGACGGTGTCACCGCCGCCACCCCCCTGCACCACATGGTCATGCCTGCCCTGCCTGAGGAGACTGTGCTGGAGATGTTCCTGGGCATCTGCCCCGGCTCCATCGGTGAGATCTCCGCCCTGGCACTACTGGTTGGCGGCGTGTATCTGCTGTGGCGCAATGTCATCTCCGCCCGGATCCCCGTCAGCTATCTCGGCACCGTGGCTCTGCTGACCCTGGTCTTCTCCAAGACCGATGCACCCGTGCTGTGGATGCTCTACAGCCTCTGCTCCGGCGGCGTGATGCTGGGTGCCATCTTCATGGCCACCGACTACGCCACCTCTCCCGCGACCCCCATGGGTCAAATCGTCTACGGCATCGGCTGCGGCGCGCTGACCGTGTTCTTCCGCTACTTCGGCCTGTTCCCCGAGGGCGTGACCTATGCCATCCTGCTGATGAACGCCTTCGTGTGGTTCATCGACCGTCTGACCCCTATCCGCCGCTTTGGCACCGTGAAAGGAGGCGAAGCCAAGTGAAAAAGCCCATCATCGCTCTGATCCTGGCTGCCGTTCTCCTCTTCGGACTCTGCGTGGGTCTGGACGGCATGGCCGCCGCCAATGCCCGGAAGCACCACCTGGAGCTGATGCAGACCCTCCTGCCCGGCGCGGTGGAATTCACCAACGAGCCCTACGCCGGTGAGGATGCCAACATCCGCTCTGTCCACAAGTCCGATATCGGCTTCGTGGTCGAGACCGTCACCTACGGCTACGCCGGGGAGATCACCATGCTCATCGGCGTGAACAACGCCGGTAAGGTCACCGGTCTGGTGGTCGAAAAGGCCCACGAGACCTTCGGTCTCGGCGGCAAGGCCCTGACCGACCATGAGTTCCTGGCCCAGTTCCTGAACAAGACCGGCTCCTTCGAGGTCGAGACCCAGGGCGCGGATGCCTTCTCCGGTGCCACCGCCGAGGCTGAGCCCGCCGAGGGCGAGGCCGTTTCCGTGGACGCCATCACCGGTGCCACCGTCACCAGCAAGGCCGTTGTCCGCTGTGTCAATTCCGCAGTGAGCTTTGTCACCGGTGCCGATGTGACCACCGAAGCCACTTCCTGGGGAGGTTAAGCCATGAAAAACAAGACCTATACCCTGAACACCGTCCTGACCGCGGTGCTGACCGCCGTCCTGGCCGTCATGGTGGTCCTGCGGACCGTGTCCCCCCAGCTGATCCTGATGCAGTTTGACATCGTTTCCATCACCGGCATCTCCCTGGCCGCCCTGGTGCTGGACCACTACCTGGCCCCCAACGCCAAGCGGTGCTACATCTGCATCCCCCTCTTCGCCGCCCTGAGCTTCGGCATCCTGCCCTTCGCGGCGGGCATGGTCGCGGTGAAGTACCTCCTGGGTCTGGCCCTGACCGGTGCCGTGGTTTTCACCGTCTGCACCTTCGTCTTCACCTCCATCCAGGACCGCCTGTCCTCCGGCCCCGCCGCCAAGCTCGCACCCATCATGAGTGCCTTCGGCATCTGGCTGGCCGTCCAGGCCTTCGCCGGAATCGGCCTGTAAGCTCGATATAAATCCCTGACGGGATTTTCGATATACGCTTCGCGTTCGATATGTGTGCCCACTCGATATGCCCTGCGGGGCGAGAAGGGATTTATATCATATCGAAGCGCAGCTATATCGAATGGGCACAGCCCATATATCGAATTTGCAACAGCAAATATATCGAAAAGCACCTGATGAAATACCATCAGGTGCTTTTTATTGTTCCTTATTTACCCCACTCCGGCAGTGCTTCAAACACCTTCTCCCCGCCCTTCCAGGGGAAGGTGATGCGGCAGGAGAAGAGCTTGGGCTCCTTGTGCTCGTCCCGGCTTCCGTATTTGTGGTCGCCCACCAGGGGGAAGCCCCGGCTGGAAAACTGCACCCGGATCTGGTGACTGCGCCCCGTGTGGAGCCGGATGTGGACCAGGGACGGATCGGAATCCGTCAGCCGGGTATACTCCAGGCTGGCTTTTTTGACACCCTTTCGCTCCTTTTTCACCACGAAAACCTTGTTTTTCCGGCTATCCTTGAAGAGAAAATCCCCCCAAACGCCGCCCTCCGGGGGCGTTCCGTGGACCAGGGCGCGGTACTCCTTCACAAGCTGCCCCTCCTGGACGAGCTTCGACAATTGCGCCGCCGCAGCTTTCGTCCGGGCGTAGACCATCACGCCCCCCACATTCAGGTCCAGCCGATGGATGGGGAAAACCTCGCCTCCCAGCTTTTCCATGATCGCCGCCGGGACCTGATGCTCCGAATCCATCCCCACGGGCTTGATGATGACCGCCAATTCACGGTCGGAATAGATGATGTTCATGTGCTTGCTCCTATATGAATATGTACCGAACTGCCGCCTTCGGCGGTCACCCACATCAGTCAAAAATCGGTTCCGAAGAGCCGATTTTTGACAGCTTCTCCCTCAAGGGAGAAGCCTTGGGTGCTCACTTCCTCTGCACTGCATGGAACGGAAAATGGTGGATACTGAACAAAGGCTTCTCCCCTCGGGGAGAAGCTGTCATTCATTGGCTCTTCGGTACCAATGTATGACTGATGTGGGGCACGGCCGAAGGCGGCGGAACGCCGGGGACGGCGTTCCCTACGATAAGAGTATAGCATTTTGCGGGACAAAAGTCCAAATAATCTTTCGCCCAGCTTGCAACGGATAAAAAACCATTGTATAATAGGAAAAAACCAAAATGGAGGTACAAAATGACAACCAAAGACTACCAGCGCAAGCGGCCTTTGATGATCTTCCTGCACTATTTCAAAAATCATTGGAAGCTCTTCCTGCTGGATATCACCTGCGCGGTGCTCATCGCGGCCATCGACCTGGCCTTCCCGCTCATCACCCGCACCGCCCTTTACGAGTGGCTCCCCAATCAGCAGTACCGCTTCTTCTTCACCATCATGATCGTGGTGGCGGCCTGCTATGGTCTGCGGGCCTTCCTGCAGTTCATCGTGGCTTACTTCGGCCATACCTTCGGCATCCGGGTGGAGGCGGACATCCGCGCGGACCTGTTCCGGCACATGCAGGAGCTGAGCTTCGACTACTACGACCGCAACCGGACGGGCCAGATGATGAGCCGTCTGACCACGGACCTCTTCGAGCTGACGGAGCTGGCCCACCATGGCCCCGAGGACCTGCTGACCTCCTGCGTCACCATCATCGGCGCGCTGATCGTGCTGTTTAAGATCCAATGGCGGCTGGCCATCGTGGTGGCCCTGACCATCCCGCTGTTCCTCTTCGTCATCATGACCATGCGCCGGAGCATGGGCCAGGCCTCCCGGGAATCCAAGAAGAAGACCGCCCACATCAACACCGAGATCGAATCCAGCCTCTCCGGCATCCGCACCGCCAAGGCCTTCGCCAACGAGGATGTGGAGAACGCCCGGTTCACCGCCGCCAACACCCTGTTCAAGACCGCCAAGCGGGAATTTCACAAGGCCATGGGCCGGTTCCACTGCACCATGGAGCTGTTCCTGAGCTCCCTGAACGTCATCGTCATCGGCTTCGGCGGCTGGCTCATCATGCGCGGCCAGCTGGAATATGTGGATCTGCTGACCTTCTCCCTGTACATCGCCACCTTCGTCAACCCCATGCGCAAGCTGGCAAGCTTCTCCGAGATGTTCGCCAACGGCTTTGCGGGTCTGAACCGCTTCGTGGACATCATGCGCACGGAGCCCACCCTCCAGGATAAGGAGAACGCCGTGGAGCTGAAGGATGTTCGCGGTGCCATCGATGTGGAAAATGTGACCTTTGCCTACGACGGAGAGCTGGATGTGCTCCGGGGCGTGAGCCTGCACGTCAAGCCCGGCGAGACCGTGGCCATCGTCGGCCCCTCCGGCGGCGGCAAGACCACCCTCTGCCAGCTGATCCCCCGGTTCTACGAGGTCTCCGAGGGCTCCATCAAGCTCGACGGCCACGATGTCCGGGACGTGACCCAGCGTTCCATCCACCAGAACATCGGCATCGTCCAGCAGGATGTGTTCCTCTTCGCCGACACCATCCTCGAGAACATCCGCTACGGCAAGCCCGGTGCCACCATGGAGGAGGTTATCGAGGCCGCCAAGAAGGCGGAAATTTACGACGATATTCTCGCCATGCCCGAGGGCTTCAACACCTATGTGGGCGAGCGGGGCACCCTCCTCTCCGGCGGACAGAAGCAGCGCGTCTCCATCGCCCGGATCTTCCTGAAAAATCCCCCCATCCTGATCCTGGACGAGGCCACCTCCGCCCTGGACTCCGTCACCGAGGCCAAGATCCAGAAGGCCTTCGACGCCCTGGCCAAGGGCAGAACCACCCTCATCATCGCCCACCGGCTTTCTACCATCCGGGCCGCGGGCCGGATCATCTCCATCGCAGACGGCCTGATCACCGAGTCCGGCTCCCACGAGGAGCTGATGAAGGCCGGCGGCATGTACTCCCAGCTCTACACCACCCAGACCAACATTGCACGCCAGATGTAAAAATTTTTGCCCGGGCTTCGGTCCGGGCATTTTTATGTGTAAAAAGTGTGCAAATGGTAAAGAAAAGTGAAAGAATGCATGGAATTGGCAGTTTTTAATGACAAAAGGAAGCGGAATTTGTAGCCTTTGCAGAAGGCTTTTGCTTGCTTTTTACAGGTGGTTGGTGTATAATTTA
>JBGVNV010000050.1:0-41159 GCA_045125955.1 Faecousia sp. | reverse complement strand
AAACCTTATATTTGTCCAAGGTGATAAAAGTCATCTTTACGTTATTCAATTTACAAGGTACAGCTCTGCGCCTCTCGCGGTCGCCCGCAGAAGACTTGCATATATTAGCACCCACTCCCCCATTTGTCAACACCTTTTTTTCATATTTTTTCCTGTTTTACATTTTGTACAAGTGAGCACCCAAATTACGTCTTTCTTTACAGCATATTGCACTGTTTCAGAACCCCTTGCGGGCATTCAGATACTGCCGCAGCAGCTCCCGGTCGAGATTTTCCGCGATGCTTCGTGCGTTATCCTTTCGGGTAATATACGCGCTGTTTCCCGTGAGCAGGAAGCCGTAAAGCTGGTCATAGGGAATATAGCCCGCATCCTGGATGGCAGACTCCACAAGCTCGATATTGGCATAAAACTGATTTTTCATATTCGCTCCCTCCTTTTGCAGAGAGTATAGCATACGCCCTTTTCCGTGTAAGTGACATTCTCACACAAAAAGCCCCGAACTCTCGTTCGGGGCTTTCGGTTACTTATGCTTATGGGGCAGATGGAACTTGGGTCCGGTGTTGTGGCGGCGGTGGCTGACGCGGCCTTCGGGCTTGATCTCGCCCACAGCCAGCAGGGAACGCTTGGTCAGTGCGGGACCCACCAGCTCATAGATCAGAACGGAAAACAGCACCACATTCCGGGTCAGGCCGCCATCGGGCAGGGCGGATGCCGTCAGGGCCATGCCCAGGGCCACGCCCGCCTGGGGCAGCAGGGTGATGCCCAGATTGTCCCGGATGGGCTTGCTCTGGCGGGTCACGATGCAGCTTGCGGCGGAGCCGTAGAACTTGCCCGCAGACCGCGCCAGGATATAGAGGATACCCACGGCGATGGTCACGGGATTGGCCAGGACCTCCAGATCCAGCTCCGCGCCGGAGATAACGAAGAAGAGGATGTTCAGGGGCATGACCCAGTTGTCGATACGCTCCATCAGCTCCTCGGAGGTGGGACAGATGTTGCAGAACACGGTGCCGGTCATCATGCACACCAGCAACAGAGAAAATCCGCAGTGGATGCCGCCCAAGGTAAACTTCACCTGGGACAGGCCCACAGTCAGCAGCACGAAAGCCACGGAGATGGTCATTCGCTTGCTTCGGGAGTGGAAGAACTGCTCCACCCAGTTCAGGAGCCAGCCCATGAGCGCGCCCAGCACCAGGGACAGGATAATCTCCAGGATGGGCTCCAGCACCACGGCGGTGACACTCACCTGTCCCAGCGCAAGGGCAGAGGCCACGCCGAAGGACACGGAGAACAGCAACAGGCCCACCGCATCATCGATGGCGACCACCAGCATCAGAAGCCGGGTCAGGGGGCCGTCGGCCTTATACTGCCGGACGACCATCAGTGTCGCGGCGGGAGCCGTGGCGGAGGCGATGGCGCCCAGAGTCAGGGCGCAGGGCAAACTCATCACGGACGGCATCATGAAATGCAGGCCGATCAGCACCGCATCCACCACCAAAGTGGTGATGACCGCCTGCAGAATGCCGATGGTGATGGCGGCGGTGCCCATGCTTTTGAGCTGGCAGAGCCGGAACTCATTGCCAATGGTGAACGCGATGAAGCCCAGGGCGGTCTGGGTGACGATGGAGAATTCCTCCACCTGATGGAGGGAATTGAAGCCCAGGCCGGGAATGCCCAGAGCTCCCAAGCAGAAGGGGCCCAGAATCAGGCCCGCAACCAGATAAGCGGTGACAGCCGGAAGATTCATCAGCTTCGTCACGCGCGAAAGCATCAGTCCGCCCACCATGGCGGCGGCCAGACAGATCAGATAGGTTTCCATATTCATGCCTTCTTTTCAATTGAGGATCGCAAGCCAGGGAATGCCAACTTGACTGCCACATTCTACACCCAGTGTGTCCAATTTTCAAGAGGAATCCTTTCCAAATATAACCAATCTAACAAGGAATTTTTGGTCATGCTGTACAATTCTTCCTATCTCATTTTATGGATATCGCATAATGGTTAAAAGGCCCCAGAATCCGAAGATTCCGGGGTCCTTTGCTTAGAATTTGCCGCCGCCCACATGTCTGCCGCCGCCACCGCCGCTGCGGGAGCCGGAGGAGGTATTCTGGGGCTTTCGTCTGCGGTCCATGGTCCGGTAGAGGAACAAATCTGTGCTGCGCGTCAGCTGCATGCTGCCGGGCTTGATGTACTCCCGTGCCGCCGACTGGGTCCGCACGGATCTCAGCTTGGCGCGCATGATGCCTGTGGCGATGAGGGCCACCACAAAGCCGATGGCCAGGGACACCAGTAGGCTCATGCCAAAATTGAAGGGGAAGCCGTTGCGCTCGCCCTTGATCTGATAGACGCAGCCGTCGATGAACTCGTCGAAGGCACCGAAATAATCGCCGCCGCTGAGGAAGGACGCCACATCGTTTCCGATGCTGTCGCGCTCGTCGGGGGTGATCGCCGTGGCACAGTAGTTGTTGCAGAGGATGCGGTATTCCCGCTCGGCCATGCACACCAGCAGGCAAACGCCGTCCCGGTTGGGGCCATAGCCGTAGCCGTATTCATCGTAGAAGGCCTCGATGACCGCATCGGCACTGTGGCCGCCCAGGGAGTCCATGGTCACGATGACCAGCTCCACCTGAAGCTCATCGCGCACCTGGTCCAGGAGGTGCAGGGTCTGCTCCTCCTCCCAGTCGCTGAGCAGGTCCGCCGCATCCACCAGCAGGGGCATCTGAGCCGCGCTGACGGAAACCGCAAGGCTCAGGCACAGGGCCAGAGCGAGGATCAGCGTAAAAAGTCGTTTCATCCCGCCACCCCCTTACAGCAGCCACAGCAGATAGCTGATGGCAAAGCAGGCGGCACTGACGGCTCCGGCGATGCCGAAGAGCCACTTTGTATATGCCGCCTTATCCAGGGGCAGGTCGCCCACAAATTTGCCCGTCTGGCCGTTCATGGCGAAGATGTAGTTCTTCCCCTGCCACTCGGTGGTCAGCAGCCACAAGGGGTACAGGGCGTATTTCGCCGCGCCGTTTTGGAGGTTCACATGGCTGCTCACGGGGATCATGGTGCTGTAGCCGCCCACGGTGGCGGTGAAGGCCTCCTCGGTGCTGCGGCGGACGCGCTCGTTGGCGCGGGCCACACTTTGCTCCGAGTTTACGTCATATTTGTCCGCCAGGAAGCCGGAGAGGTAGGCGGTCTGGAAATCCACGGCCTCAGAAAAGTCAAAGGGCTCGATGGACTCCATCAGGGCATCGTCCATCTTGCTGGAGCCGTCCACGGGGACCCGGTGGAAGCCGATGGTGCCGCCGCGAATGACGCTGTAGTGCTGGGTCTCCGTATAGATGTAATTGCTGTCGGACCAGGTCCGGGTCCGGGTGGCCTTCCAACGCAGGTCCGCCTGGGCATCGGCATCAAAGAGCCACACGGGCACATACACGCCCTTGATCTCCCGCAGGTGGTTCTCATCGGCGAAGACCCTGGGCAGGAGCCGCTTGCCGGAATAATGGCGTTTCAGGGCCTCCATGGCGGCCTTTTTGTCCAGCTTAAAGGGGATGACCAGGTCGGGCTTCAGGTCGCCCGCAAACTGGCCCATCATCACCACGGGATTGCCGCAGTAGGGGCAGGAGGTGGCCGCCGTATGCTCGTCGGTGACGATCTCACCGGCGCAGTTGCGGCAGACATAGACCCGGAGGCCCGCTTCCTCCCCCTCGGTCCATTCGCCGCCGGCGGTGGTGTCCCAGGTCATGTCGTCGGGCGTCTCCTGCTGGAGGACTTCGTCGTAGGCCTGGAGTGTCTCCATTTCAAATTCCGTGTCGCAGTAGGGACACTTCATCTTCTGCGCGGCGGAGCTGAATTCGATGGCACCGTCACAGCAGGGGCATTTGTATTGCTGAAGGACTGCCAAAACGGTCACTCCCTTCTTCAGCGGATGTCGCCGTCGTCAAAGCGGTCGCCGCATTCGGGGCAGAACCTGGGCGGATTCTTGGGGTCCTCGGGCTCCCAGCCGCACTTGTCACAGCGGTACAGGGGCTCGGCGGCGGGCTTCTTCGCGCCGCACTCCGGGCAGAACTTACCCTTGTTCACCGCGCCGCAGGCGCACTTCCAGCCATCCATGGGCTTGGGAGCGCCGCACTCGGCGCAGAATTTTCCGGAATTAGTCGCGCCGCAGGAGCACTTCCAGCCGCTTTTGGCGGGCGCGGGGGCGGCGGCCTGGGCCTGCTGCACTCCCATCTGGTAGAAGCTTTGGGCATTGTTGAAGCCGCCGCCCATGGCACCTGCGGCCATGTTCATGCCCATAAAGCCGGTCATGGCACCGGCAGAGTTGGAGGCCGCGGCCTCCATGGCGTTGGCGGAAGCGGTTGCCTGAAGACCAGCCATCACGAAGGGGTTGGAGCCCACGGATGCGGCATCCTCCAGCTGCTGGATTTTCTTCATATCCTCATCGCTGAGCCGGATGGGGTTCAGGGCGATGGTGGAAACGGTGATGCCGCGCGCCAGCCAGTCAGCCCGGAGGGCATCGTTCATGGCCTGTTTCAGCTCGTTGGCCTTGGCGGGAAGCTGGGCGGGGCGCAGCTCCTGCTCCGCCAGGGCACCGAAGGCGGGCTGGAGGGCGGAGATGAACTCGGCTTTCAGCTGCTCGTCGATCTCTGCGCGAGTGAATTCACTGCGGACATTGCCGCAGACCTTGGTGTAGAACAGCAGCGGATCGGAGATGATGTAGGAGTACACACCGTTGCAGCGGACGTTGACGGTGCGGCTCATGCCGATGCGCTTGTTGACCACCTCGAAGAGGATGGGGCTGGGGGTGCCGAACTTGTTGCCCATGATCTCCTTGGTGTTGATGTAATAGACCCGCTGATCCTTGCCGGTGTCGCCGCCGTAGGTGAAGCGGCCCACGATGGTCTGGAAAGAATCCATGATGGCATCGCCCAGGTCGCCGGTGAAAATGCTGGGCTCCGTGGACTTGTCGAAGGTATACTCGCCGGGCTCGGCGCAGACCTCCACGATCCGGCCCTGCTCCACGATCAGCATACACTGACCGTCGGCCACGGCGATGCCGGAGCCATTGGAGATAATGTTGTCATTGCCCTTGGTATTGGAGCTGCGCTTGGAAACGCGCTTCTGGCCCTTGACCATCAGGGTGTCGGAAGAGAGGGCGTCGCAGTAGAAAAATTCCTTCCACTGGTCCGCCAGCACACCGCCGACGGCACCCGTAAATGCTTTGATCAGACCCATATCGTTGTTCTCCTTTCGGTGATTGGATTCTTATCTGTCATGATATCATAATTCTGTCGAAAAATCCAGTATCAATGAGTGGAACGGCTTGACCGCCCCATTTTTCATCCGTTGTTCCGGCTGGCCTCCGCCACGCAGTCGATGGTCAGCACCACCGCCAGAGCCACCAGCTCATCGGCGGGGTCCAGGATGTCCAGCACATAGCTGTCGCCCCAGGTCAGCCACTCCTTGGTGATGCGCACGATGATCCGGCCGTTTTTGCGGATCACATAATCATGGGCCCACACATCACCGTCGATCTCCCAGCCCAGGCCGTCGATGACGTACCGCTGGAAGAAAAACGTAAACTCCTTGCGGATCTGGGCGATCTCCCGGCCCGCCACGGTCACCGTGAACCGGGGCATGAGGGTCAAAAGCTCCTGACGGATGAAGGCCACCTCCTCGCCGCGGGCACTGAGCAGATGGAGCTTCTTGCCCAGGGAGAAAAATTCGCCCTCCACATAATATTTATCATTGCCATATTCATCCCAGACGGTGAATCGCTCGTTCCAGGAGAAAACCTTTTCTTTCATGTAAAGCTTCATAAAATCTACCTCCTTTTCATCTATTTTACGACATCCCCGCCCGCCACGCAATGGGTCGGGGCATAAATTCAGAATTCTTAAGGTATGAAAAAGCACGTCATTGCGAGGAGGGCAAAGCCCGACGTGGCAATCCCGTAACACTTGCTCCCATCCGGGAGTCGGTGCATCCTCTACGGGATTCCCACGCCAGTGTGCGCACTGGCTCGGAATGACGTGTTGTTTTTCCCTTTTTACAGGCTCAACCCTTCTTCAGGGGCTTCTTGTTGCCCTTCTCGTCCACCACATAGGTGTTGTCCAGGTGGCCCACCAGATTGGCCTTGACGGAGTCGATGTAGATCCGGCGGAGCTTGTCGCGCTCGATGAGCTCCTCGTCGGTCAGGCCCACGGTCTTGGCTTTTCTGGCCAGCTCGTTGATTCTTGCAATGGTATCATTCAGATTCATTTGGTATTCTCCTTATACATAACGATGGATCAGAACGCTGATCCTTCCTTTTTTCGTCAATCCATTCACCTGGACCAGCTTGATCTTGCCCAGTCCCCGGACGGAGACCTTGTCCCCCTCGGCAACGGTCTTATCAGATTTGGTGCAGGGCAGGCCGTTGATGGCGGCTTTTCCGGCGTTTACATAGTCGGATGCCAGACTTCTGCCAATTCGGAAGCCCGACGAGATCACCGCATCCAGTCGGCAGGAGGCCAGGGTGTCGCGAATCTCCCTGATCTCCGGCTCCGGGATGCTGGCTTCCGTGAGAGGAATTTCCGAAAGGCGGAATTTGGTCCGGCCCGCGCTGTTGAAGTTTTGCAGCAGCCAGGGGGCGATCTCCCTTGTCACAAAGAAGTCACAGCTTCCCTTGCCCACGCAGATGTCGCCCACGGTCTCCCGGGCCACGCCCGCGCCCATGAGGGCACCGAGAAAATCCCGGTGGGTCAGGCTGTCGCCCTCGTAGTACACCGCCCGCAGGCAGACCACGGGGCTGTCCTCCCAAAATAGACTTTCCTCGTCCATATATTCGGGCAGATAGACAAGCATCTGCCGCTCGGACTCCCCATAGCCGCCGAAGCGGTGGAGGCCCTCCGGCTCGCCAAAGAGGAGCCGGGTCATCTCCAGCTCCCTCGGTGCGAGAAAGCAGGAATTGGCGGGGATGCCCTTGCGGAGGCCGGCGTTTATTTTGTCCCAGACCTTGGCCAGAAGCAGCCGGTCTTCGGGGGTTTTTGCGATTTTATCGATGTTGTTGCGGTCCATAGTATCACCACGGCGGATTATAGCATAGATTTCCCGGATTGAAAAGAGATTTTTCTTGTGTCTTCCCGAAAAATCAGATATAATAGTAGATTGAAGAAAGAAGGTGTCCCCTATGAGAATCGGAATCATCGGCGGCGGTGCGGCGGGTATGGCCGCGGCTCTGGCCGCTTCGGAATATCAAAACGCGCAGATCGTCCTGATGGAGCGGCAGGCCCGGCTGGGCAAGAAGCTCTCTGCCACCGGCAACGGCCGCTGCAACCTGAGCAACCTCCACGCCGCCCAGGGCGGCTACCACGGCGACGAGCCCGGTTTCCACGAATATGCCCTGAGCCAGTATCCCCCGGAGGAGACCCTGGAATGGTTCTCCAAGCTGGGCCTGTACACGGTGACGGAGCCCTCCGGCAAGGTCTATCCCTACTCCGATCAGGCCAACTCCGTGGTGGATGTGCTGCGGTTCGCCCTGGACCGGCCCAATATCGAGGTCCTGACGGATTTTGAGGTCATGAAGGTGCGAAAGGACGGCGATTCCTTCCATGTCACCGCAAAGGACCGTACCCTGGTTTTCGACAGACTCATCATCGCCTGCGGCGGTCTGGCGGGCACGAAGCTGGGCGGCACCATGGCGGGCTACAAGCTCCTGCGCAGTTTCGGTCACAAGTGCACCAAGCTCCGCCCCACCCTGGTCCAGGTGAAGACCTCCTGGCCCGGCGTTTCCGCCCTGAAGGGCGTTCGCGCCAACTGTCATGCGGCGATTTATCACAATGCCAAGTTCCACCGGGAGTCCGTGGGCGAAATTCAGTTTACAGAGTTCGGCCTGTCCGGCCCCGTTATTTACGAGATCAGCCGGGATGCCTGTCAGGGCTCCGGCGACTGGGAATGCGTTCTGGACTTCCTGCCGGACCTCCCCGCTGAAATGCTCCATCGCGCACTGATGGCAAAGCGAAACTCCAAGCTCAACGCTGAGGACCTGTTCACCGGCATCCTCCACAACCGTCTGGGCCGTGTGATCGTCAAGGAAACGGGCATCCGGGCGAATTTGCCCATCTCCGAGCTGCATGAGCTCCAGATCGCAGATGTCATCTCCCTGGCCAAGGATTTCCGTGTCACCCTGACGGAGCCCCTGGGCATGGATGCCGCCCAGGTCACTGCCGGCGGCATCGTTACCAATGAATTTGACCCCACCACCATGGAAAGCAAGCTTGTCTCCGGGCTATATGCCTGCGGCGAGGTGCTGGATGTGGACGGGGACTGCGGCGGCTATAACCTCCAGTGGGCCTGGTCCTCCGGGCGGCTGGCGGGCCAATGCGCCGGAAAGGAATAAAACATGATCAGAATCAAAGATATCCCCCTGCCCCCCAGGCACAATGTCAGCCAGCTTTCCTTTGAAGCGGCACAGCTCCTGCGGGTCAGCAACTCCACCATCCGCAAGGTCAAGATCGTCCGCCGCTCCATCGACGCCAGAAAAAAGCCGGATGTAAAATACAACTACACCATCGATGTCCAGGTCAACGGCAATGAGGAGAAAATTCTCCGCAATTCCCGCTGCAAGAAGGCTTCCATCGCCCCCTGGACCGGCTATAAGGTCAAGCCCATTAAGAATCTGAACGCCAAACGGCCCGTGGTCATCGGCTTCGGTCCTGCGGGTATGTTTGCCGCCCTGGTGCTGGCCATGTCCGGTGCCCGGCCCATCGTCCTGGAGCGGGGCGAGGATGCCGAAAGCCGCCACGAGAAGGTCCAGAAATTCTGGCAGACCGGCGAGCTGGACCCCCGAAGCAATGTCCAGTTCGGCGAGGGCGGCGCGGGCACCTTCTCCGACGGCAAGCTGAACACCGGCGTGAACAACCCCCGGATCCCCTGGGTCCTGGAGCAGTTCGTGCTGGCCGGTGCCAATGAGGAAATTATGTACGACGCCAAGCCCCATGTGGGCACCGATGTGCTGCTCCATGTGGTCCAGCACATCCGCAACAAGATCATCTCCCTGGGCGGTGAGGTCCGTTTCAATGCCCAGGTCACGAATCTGAAGATCGAAAACAACCGGCTCACCGGCGTGGAAGTCAACGGAACCGAAACCATCGACTGCGACCACTGCATTCTCGCCATCGGCCACAGCGCGCGGGACACCTTCCGGATGCTCCATGGCATGGGGCTTCCCATGGAGCCCAAGGCCTTTTCCATGGGCGTGCGCATCGAGCATCCCCAGACCATGGTGGACATGAGCCAGTACGGTGGGGTTTCCCCCGATCTGCCCCCCGCCGACTACAAGCTGGTGAGCCACCAGGAGGACGCCACCGTCTACACCTTCTGCATGTGCCCCGGCGGCTATGTGGTCGCCGCAGCAAGCGAGGAGGGCGGCGTGGTCACCAATGGCATGAGTTTCTCCGACCGCGCGGGCGAAAATGCGAATTCCGCCGTGCTGGTGACGGTCCAGCCCAAGGATTTCCCCTACCCCGGTGCCCTGGGCGGCGTTCAGTGGCAGCGGGAGATCGAGGAGAAGGCCTACCGCATCTCCGGCGGCTATCGTGCCCCCGCCCAGCTCTTTGGCGATTTCCTTGCGGGTAGAGCCAGCACCGAACAGGGCTCCGTCCGTCCCACCTATCTGCCCGGTGTCCACTGGTGTGACCTCCATGAGGTCCTGCCCCCCATCATCACCGACAATCTGAAAAAGGGCATCGTGGATCTGGACAAGCGGCTCAAGGGCTTTGCATCCGACGATGCGGTCCTGACAGGCCCCGAGACCCGAAGCTCCTCCCCCGTGCGCATCGTCCGGGATGCCGAAAACAAGACCGCGCTCCCCGGCCTCTACCCCGCCGGTGAGGGCGCAGGCTACGCCGGCGGCATCATGTCCGCCGCCGTGGACGGCATGGAAGCCGCCGAAGCGGTTCTGAAGGCGATGATGTAAATGAACTGCTTCCAAAAGCTGCTTCTTTCCCTCCTCCTGCTCCTCGTGCTTGCGATGCCCGTTCGGGCAGAATGTGTCCACGACTATGTCCTCGTCCGCCAGGAACCCACCTGTCTGGAAGGCGGAATGGAGTGGCTCCAGTGTCGGATCTGCGGGAATTGTACCGATTATAAGCTCCAGGGCCCGCTGGATCACGCCTTCGACGAGTGGTATGTGCTCCTGGAGCCCGGATGCTCCAGCGAGGGTCTCCAGGCCCGGGACTGTGTCCGCTGCGGCTATCGGGAGACGGCCCCCATTCCCCACGCGGGCCACGACTATGTGGTGGAGGTCATGCCGCCGAGCTGTACCGCCCGGGGCTATACCCAGCATTACTGCTCCGGCTGCGGCGACCGGTTCCGCACGGATTATGTCCCCGCTCTGGGCCACCGGTATGACTACGGCGTCATCACCAAGGAGCCCACCCAGACTGCCATGGGCCGGATGCGCTACACCTGCATCGGCTGCCGGGACACCTACGAGGATATGATCCCCATGCTGACCAACCCCTTCGCCGATATCCCCTGGGATGTCTATTACACCACGCCGGTCCTCTGGGCGGCGGGAAGCGGCATCACCCAGGGCATCGACGATACCCATTTTGCCCCCAACCAGCCCTGTACCAGAGCCCAGGTGGTCACTTTCCTCTGGCGGCGGGCGGGAAAGCCCATGCCCCAGAGCCGGGAAAATCCATTTTCTGATGTGCCCGCCGGTTCCTATTTTGAGCAGGCGGTGCTCTGGGCCTATGAGACGGGCATCACCACCGGAACGGATAGCTCCCACTTTTCTCCGGAGCTGGTATGCAACCGGGCCCAGGTGGTGACCTTTCTCCACCGTTTTCGCGGCTGCCCGGAGCCATTTCTGACCGTTGCCTTCGCTGACGTGCCCGAAGGCTCCTTTTACCACCAGGCCGTCCTCTGGGCCGCCCAGACGGAGATCACCCTCGGCATGGAAAACGGCCTCTTCCGCCCGGAGCTGACCTGCAACCGGGCCCAGATCGTCACATTCCTGTACCGGGATGCCAAAATCCCCTGATATCGATTAGGAGAACTATGAATAAGCAAAGAAAACTGGACCGCTCCCCCATCCTGCGGACCCTCTGTCTGGGAGCCATCTTCGCACTGATGCTGGTGCTGAACAAACTGACGCCACTGATCTGCGACGATTTTACTTACAATCTGAATTTCCTGACCAAGGAGCCCCTGGGCGGCTTTTTTGAGATTTTCGAGTCCATGTACGCCCACAGCTACAAGATGAACGGACGTCTGATCTCCCATGGCCTGGCCCAGGTGTTCATGCTCCTGAGCCCCATGGTTTTCGATGTGGTCAACGCCGCTGTGTTCACCGGGACCCTTTGGCTCCTGCACCGGCTCTGCGGCAGTAAGAGTGCCCTGCTTCTGGTGGCCAGCTTATGCCTGCTGTGGATGAACCTGCCGGTCTTCGGTCAGGTGGTGCTGTGGCAAGTGGGTGCCATCAACTATTTCTGGTCCCTGACGGCCCTGCTGATCTTCATCACCCCGGAGCTTCTGCGGCTGCGGGAGGGCCGGAAGCTGCTGAAAAAGAAGTGGCACTATGCGGCGTTCTGCATCTACGGCTTCTTCTTCGGCTGGTACAATGAGATCGCGTCCTTTGTGGGCATCGTCATGGTGCCCTGTCTGATCCTGCTGGGCCGGTGGCTGAACGCCGACAAGCTGAGCATCAAGCGATTTACGCCCCCGGTCTTTGCCGTTTTCGGCTACCTCGTCATGCTGTCCATGCCCGCCCAGGCGGCGAACAAGAGCGGCGGACTGACCATGGAGCTGCTGACGGAACGGTTCAGTAATTGCTTCACCATGCTCCAGACCCACTGCGGTTTCCTGCTCCTGCTGTTTGCACTTCTGGGTTCCTGGTGCACCATCGCAAAAATCCATAAAAAATCCATTCTGGGTGCCACGCTGCTGGCCGTCGCCGGAATCTGCGCCAATTTCATGCCCATCGCCGCCAGCTATTACCCGGAGCGGTGCATGTGCACCACGGTGCTCCTGCTCATTATGGCCATCGTCTGGCTGGGCCGGGAGCTGGTGAAGACCAAGGCCTTCCCCGTCATCGCGGCGGGCGCGGCACTCATTGCGGTGCTGACTATCCCCTCGGGCATCTGCGGCTGCCGGGATATTCTGAGCTGCTACCGCCAGAATGAACTGCGGGAGCAGACCATCGCCGCCGCCATCGAGTCGGGGGAAACCGACGTGACCGCCAATGTGGTCGTCCCCCTGACCCCCTGGAGCGGCTATTGGGACCTGCGGGACCTGAGCACCGAGGATCCCGAGACCTGGCCCAACCACTCCATGGCCGTGTACTACGGCATCGACTCCATCATCGGCGAATAAACAACAGCCATCGGATTTTGTACAAGTCCGATGGCTGTTTTTGTATCATTATCCAAAAATTACTATTGAATTTCGGCGGTGGATGCTTTGCTTTTTCCTTGCTTCCTGGTACAAAATGCGCTATAGTATACAAGAAGAGGCGTTTTTGTCCCCTATACATGGACAGAACCCATGAAAGGAGAAATAATCACAATGGCTGAATTTGTCAAACTGTCCCCAAATGAGCTGCAGTTCCTGCACGAGCAGAACCCCGATCTGGTTTCCTACAACGTCGAGTTCGCAGAAGTCACCGGCGGCACCTTCTGGAGAGCTTACACCCCCGAGCAGATCGCAGGCACTGAGCCCTTCGTCGTTCGTCCCTCCGCTGACGGCATCGCCGCCATGTACCGGGATCTGATGCAGCCCTATCCCCCCATCGACCTGTACAACCCCAAGCTGCGCAAGCTGACCAAGGACCTGGGCACCTGCTGGTGCCGTGTCTCCGGCACCTGGGCCACCAAGACCTACTATGATTTCGACGGCGAGTACGCTCCCGGTCAGGTTCCTGAGGGCTACCTGAACGTTCTGACCAAGGAGCAGTGGATCGGCGTTCTGGACTTCGTCCGTGACTGCGGCCTGAAGCTGAAGGTCTCCGTGGCCAACTGCCCCGGCCTGCACTCCGCCGAGGAGCCCTGGCCCTCCACCGAAGCTGAGAAGCTCTTCTCCTTCTCCAAGGCCTACGGCGTGCCCATCATGGCCGCTGAGTTCGCCAACGAGCCCAACATGCTGGAGGACACCGGCTTCCCCAAGGGCTACACCGCCAAGCACTACCATCGTGATGCCGACCTGTTCGCCAAGTGGCTGAAGGAGAACTATCCTGAGTGTCTGTACGTCGGCACCTCCGACACCGGCGGCGCACCCGTGGCCTTCGGCAAGATGGACAAGGAAACCGGCACCGGCGGTGTGGAGCAGCTGGCCCGTGACAGCGCAACCTGCGACGAGCTGTTCGAGGGTCTGACCGTTCCCGTTGATGTCTTCTCCTACCACTACTACAATGGCCTCTCTGACCGTCTGGCTTCCGTCATGCCCGCCGGTCACTGGGACGCTTCCGAGGCCAACGGCGAGGACTTCCTGGATGTGGCTCCCAAGTTCTGCCGTACCTACATCCCCTACCGTGACAAGTACGCTCCCGGCACCGAGATGTGGGTCACCGAGTCCGGCGAGGCCGGCGGCGGCGGCTCCACCTGGTCCTCCACCTACCTGGATGTTCTGCGTACCCTGAACGAGCTGGGCGGCTTCTCCGCTCTGACCAAGGGCGTTATCTTCCACAACACCCTGACCGCTTCCGACTACGCCTTCCTGGCCCGCTTCGTCCATGATCCCCGCCCCAACTTCTTTGCTGTCAAGCTGTGGCTGGAGCTGATGGGTACCGACGTTTATGCCGCCAATGAGCCCATCCGCGAGGGTGCTCACGTCTACGTCCAGTCCTACAAGCCCGACCCCACCAAGAAGTGCTACCTGATCATCAACAACTCCGAGACCGAGACCACCACCGTCGAGGCCGCCAACGATGGTCTGATCTGGGTCCTGGCCGGTAAGGATGGTGCCAAGCGCGCCACCGTCATGACCCTGAACGGCAACGACCTGGTCCTGGGCGAGAACTGGGAGCTGCCCGACCTGTCCGGTGCCCCCGTCGCCGCCGGCAAGATCGAGCTGCCCCCCATGACCTGCACCTTCCTGGTCCAGTAATTGATTTCCATATAGCGCAAAACGGCGCAGCCCGAGGGCTGCGCCGTTATTTCATCAATTCTTATATCATATATCTTCTGCGCATCGTGTAATAGCATCGAATGCTTTGAGTATGTTACGCTTAGATAAGTTCATTTTTTGACATAATCCATTTTCAAAATCGTTAATCCATAGCATATCTGGTTCCGGTTCACTCCATGACGGCCAAATAGAATCTGAATCATTCCCATATAGATACAGCTCATTATTATCATGTACAACCAAAAAGAAGATAGCTCCACATTCATTACAAAATGCAGTCACATTGAAGAATCGAGAATAGCAGGAATAAACCGAATCAAAAAAGTCGCCATTCAAAAGAATGTCAAAGAAGTAACTATTAGATGCAATATCACCAGTATTATGAAATACAATCTCAGCATTATTGCGTTTCAACAACTCTTGAAACTTCCGATCATCAAGTACAATTGTCATTAATTCTACAAACTCAATAATCCTGCTGGCGGGGTCAGACAATCGACAGCTTAGAGCATACTCTTCTGAAGATTCCATTAGTTCATCCAGAAAATCGACAATATTATTATATATGAAATTCTCATCAAAAAGAGGCTTAACTCCATGCACCGTTTCAACAAACCAATCATCACTAGTAAAGAAATGCTGAATGCTTTCTATTTTAATTAACTGTGGCCATAGGTAATTATAAACTATATCGAACGCATTAATAATATCAATTATCAATTCATCCTTTGAATTGATCCTGCTAATTCCGAAATGCGTGATTGCATTTCGAACTTCCCCTAGCCTTGTAAGTGTATGGTATACCTTATCTGAATTATGAAACTTCTTGTTGTACTGTTCGACAGCTTTCGAATATGTAATAGTCTTAAAATTGCCTTCAGAAATTAAAATGTCCTCTAATCTGGTCGATTCATTGACTCGACTGCAAGCATTTTGGATTGCTCTGCTTTGAGGAGATTCGTATATTATCAGTGGATCATTCTCAACAAGGATTGTTTTCAATAACAATTCCAAAGCATTTTCCAAGAAAGTGATACATATTTTAATTGCTTCATTCTCTTCACTGGAACTATATTCCTCACCATGATAGAAGAATTTCTTAAAGTTCTCAATAGCGATACTTAAAGAACTAATTGCATTATTTGCCAATGTATACGTCATGATATCCCTCCTATCAACAGCATACCATAACTTTCCAACGTTTACAAGAATGAAGTATTGCTGACGCAATATGAAGTGTCCTTCGGACATGATGTAGCTTCGCTATGAAGTAAAATTTGCCCTCATGTGCGAAGCACACTTCATACGCGAAGCGTACTTCATACACCGGCAGGTGTACTTCACTTGCCGCAGGCAAATTTCATTGCGCACCAAAACGAAAGGACATCCGTTTGGATGTCCTTTCGTTTTGGTGCGCGAGGGGGGAGTCGAAGGTCTGGAATCAACTCCGAAACTGCTAGGTCTTCCTTGGAGTTTCGGGTCTGGTGGTCGGTGTTCGCCGTCCCTTCGCCGTCCACAGCTCAGAAACACAGCATCGCAAACATGACCACCTCCCCTGCCCGTCAGACCGCCTGATCCTTGTAAACAAGCTGGCCGATTTTCTCCGCCGCTTCCCTGGCAGAACCGGGCAAAACATGGGCATAAATGTTCATGGTCGTGGTAATGTCCTTATGGCCGAGCCGCTCCTGGGCAACCTTAACCTCCACACCCTGCTTGACCATGATGGACGCACACAGGTGGCGCAGATCATGAAATCGACATTTGGGGAGATTGGCACGCTTCTGGAGCTTCGTGAACATTTGGCTGACATACTCGGGGTAAATAGGCTTGCCGTCCGGGTGAACGATGATGAAGTCCTCCTCCAACAGCCGTCTGCCCACACGGATCTTCTGCTCCATACACTTTACCTTGTGCGCTCTCAGCTTCTTCATCAGAATTTCGGGGACATCCACGATTCTGGTACTGCTCTCGGTCTTAGGCTGCTTCACCACGGACTTGCCATCCACCGCTACTCTGGAACGGATGATGTGGATCTGCTTCTTCTCCCAGTCAATGTCCTGCCACTGCAAGCCCAGCAGCTCACCCCGGCGCATGCCCATGCAAAGCTCCAGGTCAATGATCAGCTCCATCTCGGTTCCCCTGGCAAAATCCAGAAGCTGCTGAATCTGCGTTTCATCGTAGATCACGGGCTTCTTTTTCTCGCCCTTGGGAAGCTGAATACCGGCACATGGACTGCGGTGAATCAGGCCAGCCTGAACCGCCTTGTCCATAGCCCCACGGAGGACGTGGTAAGTATGTTTGATGGTACCTGCGGTCAGCGGTTCGCCGCTGATGGGGGAAACTTTGAGCTTGTTGACCCAAATCTGAACAGCCAGGGCATTCATCTCCTGCACCTGCAGATGGCCAATCAGAGGGTCAACGTAGCGGCGGATCATGCCCTTGTAGCCTACAAGAGTCGTAGGTGACACGGTAGGAACGATGTAGACCTCCAGCCATTTCTGGAGCCAGTCGGAAACGGTGATGTTGTTGTCCTCGATGTACTCGCCACGCTCCAGCTCGGTGATAAATCTGCGTAGGGCCTGGTCAGCCTCTTTTTTGGTACCGGTGACAGTCTTGTACTTGCGCTTGCGTTCACCGGTAATGGGATCCCGGGGCATCTCAACAGTCAACTGCCAGGACTGACCCTTTCTGGTCTTGGCCTTCTTGACGATATTTCCACTTAGGTTCATAGTTGTAGTCCTCCTCTTAGTATGTAGTAGTAATCTTCAATGCGGTATCGGGGTTGAGAAAGGCTCTGAGAACTGTCTCGGAGACATAATAACGATTGTCAATCTGAATGTGGTTCGTACTCTTGACTAGAGCCAGAGCCTTTATGTAAGGCAGGCCGGTAATGTCGGCCACTTCCTTGGGCGATAACAGTTTCATAGGGTTGGTCCTCCTGTTGGGTTTTATATTATTATATATAAACATATATTCGGTAATTTCAGTTTCAGGATGCCTCCAACCCCAAAGGGAGATTTTTCCTTGCTCGTCATGGAGAAACAACATTCGAGGAAGGAGGCAAATTTTGGCAAAAAGAATTGAATCTAAATTCGATGTAGAAGCTCAGTTAAAACGGCACCCAGGCACGCTAAAACCATGCTATTCTGTCTTAAAATGTCGAAATGTGAGATGTCCCTGTTGATGCAAAGGTAGGAACCAGCAGAACCGCTAAAAAGAGCCTTCCCGTCGATCAGCGATCCTGCCGTCCCTAATCAAATCTCAAAAGGTTTTCGAAATCATGCCTCCTGCCTCCACAGGCATTTGGCCAAGGAAACCAAGGCAAAACCTCAATCTTCGGTGGAGGCATCGTCTATCAGCTTCTCCCTGCGGGTACCAAGGTGATTCCGCTTCCGGCTCTGGCGGCTGTCGGGAATACGACGGATCACCAGATAATTGTTGTCACGCTTCTTCTCTCCCCTGGAAAACTCATAGCCAACTGCCAGCAGAGCCTCTCGTTCCTGATTCAGCTTTCGACTGAGGGCAGATGGGCTTTCAGGGAAGAACTTGCCGGAGCCGATGATCTTTGCGTGCATATCACGATAGAGTGCCTCTGCAGCCATATTTACATCAGTTCTTCCTCGCATGTAGCTTGCAACAAAATCCACGAAGGGGTTCATCTGCGTGTAGGCATCCTGGAGCTTCTTCTTATTATCATTCAGGAGCTTCTGGAAATCGTCCTGAGAGAATCCCAGGGCCATCGCAATGGCAATCATCTCCAGGTTCGCATCAGCCATACGGTGCAGACCCTTATGTTCAACAGCAGGAAGCAGCTCCATCGCCTTGGCTAATGTGTCAAGAATTGCTCCAACGATACTGGCACGATCCATCTTAAAGTCACGCCAAAACGCATCATCAGTTTTTCTCAGCTTCTTGCCGATTGGCTGTAGCTCAAACAGCAGAGAGCGTTCAGCAAGGTCTGACTTGTAGGGCACGATGTCAATGCCATTAAGTACGACTAAATTGTGTAAATTCAAGATGATCTGATCGTTATCGGTGTACTGCTTACGCTTGGCTTCCCTAGAACCCGTGATAGCTGCACACAGGATGTTTGAAAACCTCGCAGACAATGTCGCTGTGTTGTCAAAGCATACCATGTAACCGTTGGCCAGCATGTTCTTCAGATCTGTCTCATTAGAGGGCATCACGGTTGCACCTGTCCTGGAAGGATCAATCAAGGCACGCATCACCTTTGTCAGTGTACTCTTGCCTGTACCCATACCGGATGAAATGATTGCAGCAAAGTGACTACTGTTGCGGCTGAACGCCTGAACGATGTAGACCGCAAATAGGATGAAGCTGTCCTCATCCATGTTCACATACTTTCTCAGCAGTTCCAACAGATTTCCACCACCGCAGGGCATGACCTGAGCTTCATCAGAATCATCCCGCAGGAACTTGATCTTCTTGCTGTAGGCTTTCTTCCAGCCACCGGCCTTCACCATCAACATCGTCCACTCGTCATCAGACAGGAAGTAGGCGATTTTACCCTTGCTGATGCTTCCGGCAACACGACGATTGATCGTTACACCATTACCCTGCTGACAGTACATCATGTCCTGACAGGTAATCGCCAGCAGTTTGGAAAAATCAGGCAGTATATTCTCACCGGATTTGGTGCGATACATAACGCCAAGGAACGCTTGAAACATCTTGCTGCCAACGGACTCAAATGCCACAGCACCATTATGCTGGTGGTACTCAACATAGATACCGGAGGGATTGTCCTTATCATAGTAAAAGGCAACCTCGTCATCCAGGATCTCCTGCATTAGATCTTCATCTGCTTCTTCTCGTTTCATAAATCATTAACCTCCAACTTCTTTCTGGTTTCAGAAGGGAGGGCCGAAGCCCTCCGCTTCACGCTCAATCAATCATCATCGTCCAAGAAATCATAGTCTTCATCTTCATCAGCATCCTCGGCAAGAATATCCTGCTTCACCGTCTTATGGGATGCTACAGTCTTCAGCTGGCAGGGCTGACGATTCTTAAAGATGCCGTATGCTCCTTTGTAGGGATACCACACAGTAACTTCCTCGCAGATACCGACCATATCACCAACCTCAGAATCACCGACAAGGAGGCCCTCGTCAAATAAGTGATCGACGAGCTGGTTGTAGGGACGGCTATCCCAGATGAGTCGCTCCTTCGCCTCGAAAGTACGACCATCAGGATTACATAGCTGGTAAACAACGTCGATGGCCTCATCGCCGCCGTAAGTTATTGCTTCAGCTACTGAGACAATAGTTACCGTATAAGAGCCTGCTGGAACATACTTCTCCTTCAGGTAGGGGACTTCTTTCTGAACCTTGCTACGGGTCAGAGGGCGATTTAGGACGGATACTTTAGTAGCGGCTCGCTTTTTGTTGTTGAGTAGAGACATAAAAATCTCCTCCTTATCAAAAGTTTTATGTTAACCTATCCGCACTTTCGGGTTGGCACAGCTAGCATAGCCGCCCCTAGAGTACAGTTATTGTGTATGTGCATTTTAACCACATCAACCTTGACAAATGAGCCCGGCAGATGGTATAATCTGACTGATCAATCGCATCAGGTGCATCGTTTATCTGCATCTGACACCTAAATAGTAGCACAGCCGAACTCAAAAGTCTATTGACATTACATCTGATCTTAGCTCCCATTCACCTGGTTTTATTCCATTTTTCCTGTTTTTATCATACTTAAAAGTTCTGTTTTTCCTGCAACACTTTTTCTATCTCACCCGTCATGGCTAGGATGTAGTCGCCAAGTGCAACTTCACAGTTTTCTCATATTTCCTCGAAAAGTTTCTTTTTCTCTATTCGTCATTTTGACGAACGCTATTTTCGCAGTCAAAACCGCATCTAAGCAACTTACATTTATATATTCTCTCTTTAGTAGCGCATGGAGCCTCACCGCCCCATGCGCTCGATTCTTTTTTCAGGAGGTATCAACCCTTGCTTTACACAATCGGCACAGCCCACGAGCTGTCCATACTCCCCAAGCATCAGCCGCAGGAGCTGGTCTTAGAAATTCTGGCGGGTCTGGTGATTCTCGATGCCGAGTACGGCGAATCCAGGAACTACTACGAATCTGGCGGCTACTCTGTTATCGCTGAGACAATCGAGGACATCCCCAGCCTGAAATGTATCATCGACTACGAGAAGCACCCCTGTGAGTGGGCCACAAAAATCGGCAGAACAGGTTTTGTATCTGCACTGTACATCCTGAACAACGACTTCTCGATCATGGTCTACCTGCCCCAGGCCATCGCCCCCACCGCAATCATCAACGAATTGGAGGACTAAAATGGAAACCATTACAACCACGCTCACCACCCAGGCAATCTTCAATGACAGCCACACCAAGCGTTATTTGCTTTGCAAGGTGTGGGATGAAAATTTGCCCAAACTCACCATCATCATGCTGGCTCCCAGTGAGGCATCCGGTGTTGCGCTCGACACCACAACTCAGCTCTGTCTGAATAACGCTACCCGGCTGGGCTACGGTAGCATCTCCATCGTCAATCTTTTTGCTACCGTCAACGACTTCGACCTCAAGCAGCAGACCGGATTCGGGGATCCCGACAACCTCAATGCCATCATTGAGGCCTGCCAGAACTGCGATCAGATCCTGTACTGCCCCGGCACCGGTAAGGCCAGGAATAAATTCTTCATCAACCGCCAGGAAGAAATCCTCAAGGCTCTGCTCCCGATGGAAGAGAAGCTGAGCTGCCTGTGCAACGACATCTGTAATACCCGGCTCCACCACCCCCTCAGCCCTGCCGTCCGTACCTGGATTCTCAGCCCTCTCAAGGTTAGCGAGCTGGTCGATCTCAAGCCCCAGGAACCCCAGCAGCCCGAAAAGGCCCCCGAAAAGAAGCAGAAAGGCAGACCCAAGGTTACGAAAAAGGAATCTAAGTCCGAGTAATCAAGAAAAAACACCCTGCCCGACCTGGGCAGGGTGTGTATGGACGGATCATAGAAAATGGGGATTTTGTGTGATCCTAGTTGGGCTGTAACTTACCATTCATCAAATGTAATATCAATTCGGCGATAACCGTCATCTTTCTCGACCTTGTCACCGTAGTCTACTGGAGGAAGCCCCAATCTCTCAATCGGAATTGTCTTGTCCATGAACTTCACGCACCAGTCAATTACCTCTGAGGTAGTCATCGAAACCAAATCAAAGCCCCTCATTTTCACAATGTAGATGATGCCATAAAACTTCGAATAGCGGCCTACGGTTCTTGTAACAGGCAGGGAGCGCTCCTTACCCTTAGGGCTGCTGATGATGTTAATGTCATCGATAATCTCTGAAATTTCAAATGGTTCGCGATCAGGATGTGGATTGCCTTTCCGATCAATGTTCACAGCACGGCTCAAAGCCAGAATGTCATTCTCAATTTCAATTGGTCTGGGAATCCCACCGGGCTTAATGACGACAGCCTTAATCGTTTTTTGTTTCACAATGTTTCTCCTCGCTTGTAACTGCATATATTCATCAATGACATCCGGATAAACGATAATGCTTAAATTATAATGTGTTTAGCCAGCTGTGCTGAAATTTATTACTTTGCCAGTTTCCTTGTTTCGAAGCCACAATCAGGACAATACCATACCTCAATTTTGCCGTTTGCCAGAGTCTGCGTACAAACCATATACTTGCTTCCACACTGAGGACACTTCATATTTTCCCCTCCTTCCCTGTCATGAACGCAAAATTCACCTATTTATTTGGATTCTTTATTTCCACAATTGGGGCACTTATATACGATCACTCTAGGATTGACCAATTCAAAATCAACCTCCATCGGTGTACCGCACTTAGGACATTTCATATACTCACCTCCCATTTCGTTTATTTGTGAGCCATTTCTCCGCACTTGGGACAGTAGTAAATCTTCATAGGTTTCTTTCCATCATGAAAGTCGAACTCACTATCCAATCTCATCTGTGCGCCACATCTCGGACATTTCATAGTAACACCTACTTTCTATGCATTTAATTCTAAACTGTCCCGAATCATCCGTCTAACCGTCTTTTCCGAATACCCATACTTAATCGCCAAGGTCTTGATATTTGTCCCATCATACTCCTGGACGATGATCTTCTGGATCCGTTCGGGATTGAAAAAGCGCATGGGAAAGCTAATCTGCTGGCCCTTGAACATCTGGTAGATGGA
The DNA here is from genome assembly GCA_045125955.1 of Faecousia sp. Classification (GTDB taxonomy): domain Bacteria; phylum Bacillota; class Clostridia; order Oscillospirales; family Oscillospiraceae; genus Faecousia. Next base: position 18,860 of record JBGVNV010000050.1, on the reverse strand, counting down.
CATCGCCACATCCATACCCAATTTTTCGCTAACTTCCTTGTAAACCGCATTGAGCAGTTCAGGGTCACTTACCGCCATCCGCATCACCTCTTTCGACAAGTTTAGCAGATTTCCATGCTCAAGTATAATCCCATTCTCCTTGTGTTTGTCCCTGTTTTCCATCATCTTCACTCCAAAACGAAAGATCCCCCATGGCCGCATAGATCGCCGCCATAGGGGTCAGGGTTATAATATAAGTTCATAAATCAGGTTTCTACGGCCTCAAAACCGCCACCGCCGCCCGTTCGCCGCCCAAGGAGAACGAAATAGTCGATAATACTTACAAATAGGCAACAATCCCCTAACAAGCACAAAAAATCCCCTGGATTCCGAAAAACGCATGGAATCCAGGGGTTTTCAGCCTTTCAGTCAAGGCTCGACTGACAAAAAAAGAGACAGGCTTGCGCCTGTCTCGTATGGTGCGCGAGGGGGGAGTCGAACCCCCACGCCCGGAATGAGCACTAGAACCTGAATCTAGCGAGTCTACCAATTCCACCACTCGCGCATATTTCGTTTGCCATCTGTTTCCTGACGACTTCTAGATATTACCACGGCGTTTCCCATTTGTCAACACCTATTTTTTCATTTTTTGATTTTTCTTTACACCTTTCTTTTTCTCCGGGAATCTGCTATAATAAACAAAATATACCCCTCTGGAGGTACCCTATGGAATTTCTCCCCCTTTGCAGGCAGGACATGATCGACCGTGGCTGGGAACAGTGCGATTTTGTCTATGTCATCGGTGACGCCTACGTCGATCACCATTCCTTCGGCCACGCCATTATCAGCAGGATTCTGGAGCAGGCCGGTTATAAAGTGGGCATCATCTCCCAGCCCGACTGGAAAAAGCCCGACTCCATCAACATTTACGGAAAGCCCCGGCTGGGCTTCCTGATCTCCGGCGGCAACATGGACTCCATGGTCAACCACTACTCCGTCACCAAGCACCGCCGCAAGACCGATGCCTACACCCCCGGCGGCGAGATGGGCAAGCGGCCCGACTATGCCACCACCGTCTACGGCAACCTCATCCGCCAGACCTACAAGGATGCCCCCATCATCATCGGCGGCATCGAGGCCAGCCTGCGCCGCCTAAGCCACTACGATTACTGGTCCGAGACCATGAAGCGGTCCATCCTTCTCGACTCCCAGGCGGACCTGCTGCTCTACGGCATGGGCGAGCGGTCCATTGTCGAGGTGGCCGATGCCCTGAACGCCGGTATGAATGTCCGGGATATCACCTACATCGACGGCACGGTGTTCCGCATGAAGGAGCTGGACGAGAGCCTGCCCACCATCGTGCTCCCCTCTTACGAGGACCTGAAAAAGGACAAGCGCAAGTACGCCGAGTCCTTCAAAATCCAGTACAACAACTGTGACCCCTTCACCGCCAAGCGGCTGGCGGAGCCCTTTGGGGACCTGTTCGTGGTCCAGAATCCCCCTCAGAAGCCCCTGAGCCGGGAGGAGATGGACAATGTCTATGGTCTGCCCTACCAGCGAACCTACCACCCCAGCTACGAAAAGAAGGGCGGCATCCCCGCCATCGAGGAGGTCAAGTTCAGCCTGGTTTCCAATCGCGGCTGCTTCGGTGCCTGCTCCTTCTGCGCCCTGACCTTCCACCAGGGCCGCATCATCCAGACCCGCTCCCACGAGTCCATCATCGCGGAGGCGGAGCTCATCACGAAAGACAAGGATTTCAAAGGATACATCCACGATGTGGGCGGCCCCACCGCCAATTTCCGCCATCCCGCCTGCGACAAACAGCTGAGCAAGGGTGCCTGCGGCGGTCGGCAGTGCCTCTTCCCCACCCCCTGCAAGAATATGCGGGCGGACCACAGTGACTACATCGCGCTTCTGCGGAAGCTTCGCAAGATCACCGGCGTGAAGAAGGTCTTCGTCCGCAGCGGCATCCGCTTCGACTACCTGCTGGCGGATAAGAAGGACACCTTCTTCCGGGAGCTGGTCCAGTACCACATCTCCGGCCAGCTCAAGGTCGCTCCGGAGCATGTGTCCGACGCGGTCCTCAAGCGCATGGGCAAGCCCCAGAACGCCGTTTACAACAAATTCGTGGACAAATACTACGCCCTGAACAAGGAATTCGGCATGAACCAGTTCCTGGTGCCCTACCTGATGTCCAGCCATCCCGGCTCCACTTTGAAGGAGGCCGTGGAGCTTGCCGAGTACATCCGGGACATGGGCTATAACCCCGAGCAGGTCCAGGACTTCTACCCCACCCCCTCCACCCTGTCCACGGTCATGTATTACACCGGCCTGGACCCCCGGACCATGGAGCGGGTCTATGTCCCCACGGATCCTCACGAGAAGGCCATGCAGCGGGCCCTGATCCAGTACCGCAACCCCAAGAATTACTATCTGGTCCGGGAGGCCCTCATTGCCGCCCACCGGGAGGATCTCATCGGTTCCGGCCCCAAGTGCCTGATCCGGGCCGTGCCGCCCCGTCCCACGGGCCACACCGCACCGCCCCCCAAGAAGCCCGCGCCCATCGGCAAAAAGCTCCCCGCCAAGCCCGTCAAGGGGAAAGTCGAACGCCCCGGCTTCAAGCCAAAGCCCCCCAAGGCGGAGGTCAAGGGCGGACGAAAGACCACGCGCAAATAAGGTAGTCCCATGGGTTACATTCTTGATTTACGGAAATTTGTGGGCCACCGGCCCCTGATCCAGGTGGGAGCAGGCATCATTGTGGAAGACCCGGAAGGCCGGGTGCTCCTCCAGCTCCGGGCGGATAACCATTGCTGGGGCTACTGCGGCGGGTCCATCGAGCTGGATGAACGGGTCGAGGATGCCGCAAAGCGGGAGCTTTTTGAGGAAACCGGTCTGATCGCCGAGGACGTCGAGCTTTTCGGTGTCTGGTCCGGTCCGGAGCTGCACTATGTCTACCCTAACGGCGACGAGGTCAGCAACATCGACATTGTGTTCCTCTGCCGGAAATTTTCCGGCACCCTTCGTCCCCAGCAGAGCGAGGTGGAGGAGCTTCGGTTTTTCTCCGTGGAGGAGGTCCCCGAAAACCTCTCTCCGCCCATCCGCCCTGCCCTGACAAAATGGATGGAGCAGAAGCGGCGGGAGCTTCGCTAAAAACAGAACGATTTTCCGGCACGCGATTGCGTGCCGGATTTTTGTTCTTTCTTCCCCGCCTGCCCCATACATTGTTCCATACAACTGCATTTGAGGTGGTAACATGGAACAATTTGAAAATCAGATCGTTTTGCGGGGGGATCTTCTGGGGATGCCGGAATTTTCCCACGAGAATCATGGGAAGCGGTTCTGCCGGTTTTTGCTGGAGGTGGAGCGGCTCAGCGGAGCGGTGGACACCCTGCCGGTGGTGGCCCGGGAGGAGCTTTTGACGGCCCTTAATCTCTGTCCCGGCATCCGGCTCACCGCCCGGGGGCAGGTCCGCTCCCACAACCACACGGACGAAAACGGGCGTCATCTGATGGTCTTCGTCTTCGCCTCGGACCTCTGGACCGAGGAGGGGGAGCCGGTGAACGAGGTAAACCTGACAGGGCTTCTCTGCCGGGAGCCCACCTTCCGGCGGACGCCCCTGGGTCGGGAGATCTGCGATGCCATGCTGGCGGTGCCCCGCGCCTTCCGCCGGGCGGACTACTTACCGTGTATCCTATGGGGCCGGACGGCCCAGGAGATCAGCCGGTGCACCGTCCGGGACCGGATTCAGCTCACAGGCCGCCTGCAAAGCCGCATCTACACCAAATACCTGGATGGCATCCCCCAGGAGCGGACCGCCTACGAAATTTCCGCCCTCACCGCCGCGCCCGTGACGGACGAATGAAAAAAGCTCCGCAGCCAAATGGCTGCGGAGCAATTATTTTTCGTCACTCCAGCAAGATGGGACCCCGGAAGTCGGTGGTCTGCTTGCGGACGCGGATGATGCAGGAGTAGGTCACGCCCTCCCACTCGGCGGAGAGGGTGGTGTTGGCTCCGGCCTTGGCACCGGTGATGCGCATGCCGTCGATCTTGACCACGCCCTCCTTGCTGGGGGTCCAGGTGATGGGGGCATTCTCGGTGCAGTCCTTGTGGGTGCACAGGATCCGCAGGTTGAACCACTCGCCCACCCGGATGGAGACGTCGCCCTCCGTCTTGGAGCCGGAGGAGGCCTTGTTCAGCTTCCAGTCGTGGACATGGTCCGGCTCACTGGGTTCGGGGTCCGTGGGTTCGGGTTCGGTAGGCTCAGGCTCCGTGGGTTCAGGCTCGGTGGGCTCCGGCTCCGTGGGCTCCGTGGGGGTGGTATCCTTGCGGACGTGGATCAGACACTCATAGGTCACGCCATCCAGCTCCGCCCGGACCCGGACATTCTTGCCGGCGGTCATGCCGGTGATGATGTTGTCCTCCACCAGCACCACGCCGTCGGGATCGGCCACCCACTCCACGTCGGCCTTCTCCTCACACACGGAGTCGGTGCAGAAGATGTACAGCTTGAACTTCTCGCCCACGTCGATGGAGACCTCGCCCCAGGTGGGGTCGCTGCCGCGGGCCTTGTTCAGCTTCCAGGTGTGCTGATGCTCCGGCTCAGTGGGCTCGGTAGGCTCACTGGGCTCCGGCTCGGAGGGCTCCGTGGGGTCGGTGGGCTCGCTGGGGTCCGTGGGCTCAGAGGGCTCCGTGGGGATCTCCTCGCTCTCCCGGACATAGATCAGACACTCGTAATCGAGGTCCTCCCAGACGGTGGTGACCAGGGTGCTGCAGCCGCCGACGATGGCGGTGATGGTGTTGTCCTCCACCAGCACCACGCCGTCCGGGTCGGCGGTCCACTCCACAGGGGCGACCTCGCCGCACTCGCACTCGATCTGCAGGCCGAAGGATTCGCCCTCATCCATGGTGACGGATGCCCAGTTAGTGGAACCGTCCTGGGCCATGTTCATGCGCCATTCGTGGATGTGGTCATCCTCCTGGGGCACGTAATTTTCGATGAAGTCCACCAGACGGGTCAGGACCACGCAGAACTGGGCCCGGTTGGTGCCGTTGTTGGGGTTGAGGTTGGTGCCGTCGCCCTGAATGAGGCCGTTGGCCACCATGTTCTCCACGCTCTCGATGGCCCAGGGGGCGATCTCGTCGTAATCCGCGAAGTCATCCTCGCAGTTTCTGCCGCCGTAGAGGGGGGTGCCCATCCAGGAGAGGAAGGATGCCATGATCTTGCACATCTGCTGGCGGGTCACGATGTCATCGGGGCCGAAGGCCGTGCCGCTGTAGCCGTCCACGATCTTGTTGCGGTAGGCCCACTCGATGGGCTCGGCGTAGTAGTAGCTCTGGTTCACGTCGCCAAAGGCGTTGGTGCGCTCCCAGCCGGATTCCAGACTGTCGCCGCTGAAGCGGTACAGCAGCGTCACGATCATGCCGCGGGTCACGGTACCGGCGGGGTCCATGGTATAGGGCGCGGTGCCGTTGAGGATGCCGCTGCTATGGGCCCAATTCATGGCATCATAGAACCACTGGCCCGCATACATATCATAGTAGAGATTGCCCTCGTCAGAGAGGTAGACCCGGGTATCGGAGCTCACGCCCTTCTTATGGACGGTGACCGCCCGCAGGAAGCAGCCGCCGGCGATGGACTCAGGACCGACGTAGCGCAGGCTCTCGGTGGTGGGCACGGTGTCGTCGATGGTGAACCAGATCTGGCTGTCGACGGTGGGGGTGGTCATGACCACGTTGCCGCTGTCATCGAGGGTGATGGTGGGCTCCACGACCTGGATCTTGTCCGCCTTCTTCACAGTCAGTTCAGAGCGGCTGCCGTTGAGCTTGTAGGCGGAAACGGCGGTGACGGTGGTGCCGTAGGGCACGGTGAAGGGGCCCGTATACCGCTTCGCATCCTGGTTGGGATAGGCGCCGTCCAGGGTGTAGTACAGGGGCACATCCTTGTCGGTGCAGGTGATGGTCACGGTGTTGACACCCTTGGGATCGCCGGTAAAGCTGATCTTGGGGGCGGGGATGGGACCGTAGTCGGTGCCGTTCTTGTTGGAATTGTAGTGGAGCTTGTGATCCTCCAGCTCCCGGCCCCGGCGGCGGAACAGCTCGCTGACGGTGACGAATTCGTAGCCCTTTTCCAGCAGGTCATCGATGGCACCCAGGGCGGCGGGGATGGTGGTCTTGTGGATGTCGTGGCAGAGGATGATGGCACCGTCATAGGTGTCGGCCACGATCTTTTTGCGGACCTTCTCCACATTCAGGAGGGACCAGTCCTCGCTGTCGACGCTCCAGTAGATCAGCGGCGCGTCGATGGCATCGCGGACCTTCTGGTTGGTGGAGCCGTAGGGAGGACGGACCAGATAATCGGCCTCATTGCCGCAGGCCCGGTCCAGCTCCTCGAAGGTATCCTCGATCTGCTTCTTCACCTTCTCGGTGGAGCAGTTCGTCAGATTGGGATGGTCCCAGGTGTGACAGGCAATCTCGTGGCCCTCCTCGTAGGCCCGGCGGACGATGGCCCGGTTGTCCTCGGCCATCTCGCCCAGAATAAAGAAGGTCACGGGCACGCCCCGCTCCTTCAGTCCATCCAAAAGCTGGGTGGTATACTTGCTGCTGGGGCCGTCGTCAAAGGTCAGAGCCACCAGCTTGCCGCCGGTCTTGGCCTGGGCCCGCAGGGGAAGCGCGGGCAGCAGTGTGATCACCAGCACAATGGCCAGCAGCAGCGATATCATGCGTTTCATGTCTTATGTAGCACCTCTTTCTGTAATCTGCTTTTCAGGTATCGACAGTATAGCATATCTTTCTGAAAGAATCTACGGGTTTCGTACATTTTTCAGAATTATTAAGGAATTCAGGGCCGCTCCCAGAGCGGCCCTTTGCCTTTTTACAGTCCGGGCAGACCAAAGGACACCGCAATGGCGTTGTCCACCTGGTGCATCTGCTCCTGGGTGAGCCTGCCCATGTGCTCCCGGAGGCGGCGTTTGTCGATGGTGCGGATCTGCTCCAGGAGGATGACGCTGTCCCGGCTCAGACCCACACTGCCCCCGGCGATGTTGATGTGGGTGGGCAGACGGGCCTTGCCCGTCTGGCTGGTGATGGCGGCGGCGATGACCGTGGGAGAATGGCGGTTGCCCGTGTCATTCTGGACGATGAGCACCGGGCGGGTACCGCCCTGCTCACTGCCCACCACGGGGCTCAGGTCCGCGTAGAAAATATCGCCTCGTTTCACGATGCTGTCCATGGCTTTCACGCTCCGAAAGATAGTGACCTGCGCTACGAAAAAGTCCTATGTAACGCGGCAAGACTATTCTCCCACGCACATCGGATTTTATTCAGCGGCAGATGCCCCATCCTATGCGGAAAAATCGTCGAAGGTCATCACCAGGCACCTCAGGCCCTCCCAGGCCACCTCCGCCTGGATGACCTGTCCCTCTTCCAGCCACACATCCACCGTCAGAGCGTTGTCCGCGTAGCTGTCGTCGATGGTGACGCGCGTCAGCTCCCCCTCCTGACCGGCGGCGATGATGCACCCGGAGCGGATGGCCTTCATCACCACCCAGGGCCCACTCAGGGGACTCAGCCGTTCCTGGGCCATGAGGGGGTACGCCAGCACCGCCCCGTCAAATTCCACGGTCCCCTCGTCCCGGCGCACGGTGCCGGAGATGTCCGCGATCTCCTCCGGGTGCACCACCCGGAAAGCCACCGCCCCGTCGGGGCTTGTCTCACAGTCCAGGGTGAATTCCTCGAAGCCCGTTATGTAGTCCGCCCGAATTTCCGCCCGGAAGCGGACATTGGGCGATGCCAGACAGCGGCTTCGCAGGTCCAGAGCCGTCTCCATGGCCGGGTCCGGCCCGGAGCAGCCCAGCAGGAACACAAGAAAAAGGGGTAAAATTCGTTTCATAAAGATCCCAGCCTTATTTTAACAGCTGGGGCAGCTCCTCCACCAGATCGCCGGGGAGCATTCCGTACTCCCCGAATCTTTCCGCCGCCCGGTCCCCCGCCGCGCCGTGGAGCCAAGCTCCCGCCGCCGCAGCCTCCAGAGGCGCGAGCCCCTGACCCAGCAGGCTCAGGATGATGCCGGAGAGCACATCGCCGCTGCCGCCGGTGGCCATGCCGGGGTTTCCGGTCTGATTCTCCCAGCAGGTTTCCCCGTCGGTGATGAGGGTCCGGTAACCCTTTCGCAAAATCACCGCGCCCAGCTCCCGCGCCAGAGCCATGGTCTGCTCCTGTCTTGGTCCTTCCGGCGGCGACAGCCGGGCAAATTCCCCGTCGTGGGGCGTGAGGATGGTGGGATAGAGTCTGTCCCGCAGGATATTCTTATGCTTCGCCGCCAGGGTTATGCCGTCCGCATCCAAAACCAGCGGACATTTGCAGTTTTCCAGCAGGAATTTCAGCACCGCTTCCGTCCCCTCCCCCAGTCCGGAGCCGGAGCCGAAGAGCACCGCGTCCATTTTGGGCAGGAGGGCGGCGATTTTGGGGATGGAACCGGCGCAGAGCATCCCGTTTTTTTCGGGCAGGGGCATCACCACCGGCTCCGTCAGCTTCACGGCCTCGATGGCGTAGATGCTCTCCGGCACCGCCAGATACACCAGTCCCGCCCCGGTCCGCAGAGCCCCCATGGCCGCCAGAGCCGCCGCCCCGGTAAAGCCCCGACTGCCGCAGAGCAGCAGAATTTTGCCGTAGTCGCTCTTGTGGGTGTCCCGTTTGCGGACAGGAAGAAGAGTACGGATGATGGTTTCGTTCATGTAGTTCATCGGATGCCTCCAAAAAACACGTCATTGCGAGCCAGTGCGCACACTGGCGTGGCAATCCCGTAAATGTTGATATCGCTTCAATAGAACACTCCGCAAACTTCACGGGATTGCTACGTCGGGCTTTGCCCTCCTCGCAATGACGTGTTCTTTTTCTTATTTTATCTTAAGAATTCTGAATTCTCAACCGCTCTCTTGACAAAATCCCAATCGTCCTTTATAATATCATTACACGATATCATATAACGATACAAGGAGGTGGTCACATGCCGAAGAAGGCCATGGAGATTTTGACGGAGTCCATGTTCTATGTGCTGATGGCCCTGTCGAAGGCCCCCATGTGCGGCATCGACATCGCCGCCTGGATCACGAATAGGACCTGCGGCCGGGTGAGCCTGGGGCCCGCCACGCTGTACACCGTCCTGGGCAAATTTGAGAAAGAGGGCTTCATCGCGGAGACGGAAGTGGAGGGCCGGAAACGGACCTACCGCATCACCGCCAAGGGCCTGACCGCCTACCGCACGGAGCTGGACCGGCTCCGGCAGTGCATCGCCGATGCCGATGGAAAGGAGTGAGCATCATGGCTGAACCCAAATACCGCAACCACATCCCGCCCTGTCCCGCCTACGACCTTCCCGCCATGGAAAGCTGGCTGGAGGATATGGCGGCAAAGGGCCTGCATCTGAGCAAGGACGGCTTTTTCGGCCCCACCGTCTCCTTCGAGGAGGGCCCGCCCAAACGGGAGCGGTTCCGCCTGGAGCCCACGGACACCCAGGGTGGACTGTTCTCCAAGGAATATGAGCCCGAGGACGAAGCGGTGCAGCTCCATCACCAGATGGGTTGGACCTGGCGGGCCCGCCGGGGGCAGTTCCACATTTATTCCAGCGACGACCCCAACGCCCCGGAGCTGAACACCGATCCCCAGGTCCAGGCCATGACCATGGCGGCAGTGACGAAATTCCTGCGGAAGAAAGTCACCAATGCCCTGGTGCTGACCCTGTTTTACATGATCCTCTACTTTGGCGATGCCCTCATCAGCCTCACACTGATGCTGGGTACGCCCCTGATCCTGATGTTTACCGGATTGATGCTGTGGGATCTGGCTTCCATCCTCAAGGCCCTGTGGACCCTGACCCGCTGGCGCAATCAGCTCCGCCGGGGCGAACCCCTCCCCCACCGCAGCGACTACCGGCGGAAAACCTGGCAGTATCGGGGGACGGAATTTCTGCGCAAGGCCCTTTGGATCCTCTTCTTCCTCTGTGCCATCGGCCGTGGACTGAACATTTTCGTGGAGGAACCCTACGAGAAAATCACGGACCAGCACTTCCCCTTCTACACCGTGGCGGACTACTACCCCGGCGCGGAAATCAAGCGTACTGAGAGCAACAGTGACTTTTACGCCTGGGAAGACCTCCTGGCCCCGGTAAACTACGATTTTAAGGAATACACCGACGTGACGATCAACGGCGAGACCTTCGACTGCTGGCTGATGGTCAACTACCACCGGACCCGCTGGGAATGGACCGCCCGCCGTCTGGCGCGGGAATTCGTCAGCCAGTCCGGAGCCAATTTCTTCGAGCAGTCCGCCGCCCGGATTTTCGGCGATGAGCCCGTCATCGCCACCGAGATTGCCCTGCCCGATGCCGACTACTGTGCCTATTTTTATAAGCACCGCAGCGATCCGTACATCGTCATCCAAAAGGACAATGTGGTGATCCAGGTGAATCTGGAGATCCTGGGAACCGACACGGAGCCCACCCCTGAGGAGCTGGCGCGGAGCATCCTTTTACAAATTCAGCAATAATTTTACATTTCCCTCTTGCATTTTCATTTCGACTGTGCTATACTCCAATCATCTTATTTTACCATACCCATCGGAGGCACCAATCATGAGCCAGAACCTGTTTGCAAAGGCATACTTTTTTGGCTACTATTACTTTTTCTGGAAAAGGTAATAGCGATTTGTGCTGCTGCAAATTCCGGCCAACCACCGAAATTCATCGTATACCCGCACCGCACGAATCATCGTGCGGTGCTTTTTAATTTGCCAAAATACCAAAGGAGATGTTATTATGATTGCAGTTCTGAAACACGGTACCACCCCCACCCAGCTTTCCCAGCTCGTTTCCTGGCTCAAGCGCATGGACCTGGATGTGCACATCAGCGAGGGCTCCCAGGATACGGTCCTGGGCCTCATCGGCGACACCAGCCGGGTGGACATGGACCTGCTGGCTTCTCTGGATATCGTCCGGACCGTCAAGCGGGTTTCCGAGCCCTATAAGCAGGTGAACCGGAAGTTCCACCCCATGGACAGCATCATCGAGGTGGGCTCCGCCAAGATCGGCGGCGGGAATTTTGCCATGATCGCCGGTCCCTGCTCCGTGGAAACGGAGGAGCAGATCATTTCCGTGGCCCAGTCCGTCAAGGCGGCAGGTGCCACCATCCTGCGCGGCGGTGCCTACAAGCCCCGGACCTCCCCCTACGCCTTCCAGGGTCTGGGCTCCCAGGGTCTGGAGCTCCTGCGGGCCGCAAGGGCCGCCACAGGCCTGCCCATCTGCACGGAGCTCATGGATCTGCGGCACCTGGACGAATTCCACGACATCGACATGATCCAGATCGGCGCGCGGAATATGCAGAATTTCGACCTTTTGAAGGAAGTCGGCAAGACCGACAAGCCCATTCTCCTGAAGCGGGGCCTGTCCTCCACCATTCAGGAGTGGCTCATGTCCGCAGAATACATCATGTCCGAGGGCAACGAGAAGATCATCCTCTGTGAGCGGGGTATCCGCACCTATGAGACCGCCACAAGAAACACCCTGGACCTCAGCTGTGTGCCCATTCTCCATGAGCTGACCCATCTGCCCGTGGTGGTGGACCCCAGCCACGCCACCGGCAAGGCCAAGCTGGTCTCCCCCATGGCCGTGGCCGCCACCGCCGCTGGTGCCGACGGTCTGATGATCGAGGTCCACAATGACCCCGCCCACGCCCTCTGCGACGGTGCCCAGTCCCTGACCCCGGACCAGTTTGCGGAGCTGGCCGGAAAGGTCAGCCGCATCCGGGAGGCGATGGTATGACCGTTGGAATCTTAGGATTGGGTCTCATCGGCGGCAGTCTGGCCCGGGCCTACGCCCTGGCGGGCCACAGCGTTTACGCCGAAGATAAGGATGCATCCATCCTGGCTTTTGCCCAGCTCGCCGGAGCTGTGAATGCACCGCTGACCCCGGAAAATCTGCCGGATTGCGATTTGATCCTTCTGGCCATCTACCCGAAGGGCAGCGCGGCATGGCTGGCGGAGAACGCCCGTCACATCTCCCCCAATGCCCTGGTCATGGACTGCTGCGGTGTCAAACGGGAAATTTGTGAGAAATGCTTCCCTCTTGCCGAAAAGTTCGGCTTTACCTTCCTCGGCGGCCATCCCATGGCGGGCACCCAGTTTTCCGGCTTCAAGCACAGCCGCGCCGATCTCTTTCAGGGCGCACCCATGGTGCTGGTGCCGCCCCGGTTCGACGATATGGACCTGCTGGACCGGGCGAAAAAGGCCCTGGCCCCCTGCGGCTTCGGCAGCTTCTCCGTCACCACCGCCCGGGACCACGACCGGATGATCGCCTTCACCAGCCAGATGCCCCACATCGTCAGCAACGCCTTCATCAAATCCCCCACAGCTCTGGAGCACAGGGGCTTCTCGGCAGGTAGCTACCGGGATCTGACAAGAGTCGCCTGGCTGAACCCCGGCATGTGGGCGGAGCTCTTCCTGGAAAACCGGGAATTTGTATTAACCGAACTCGATACCCTCCTGGCATCCCTGAATGCCTACCGGGATGCCCTGGAGGAGGAAAATAAAGAAGTCCTCATGGCCCTCCTGACCGAGGGCAAGGAACGAAAGGAGCTGGTGGACGGATGACCACCATTGAGGTAAACGCATCGAAGCACTATACTGTGGAAATCGATTCCGGCCTTCTGCCGGGGCTGGGGCCCAGGATCGCCGCCCTGGGCGGTGCACAAAGGGTCTGCATCGTCAGCGACAGCAATGTCTGGCCCCTCTACGGAGCCGCCGCCGACGCCAGCCTTCACGCGGCGGGGCTGGAAACCTGCGCCTTCGTCTTCCCCGCCGGGGAGGCCAGCAAAAACGGGGCCACTTACCTGGAATTGCTGACTTTTCTCGCCGAAAACCGCCTGAGCCGGTCCGACATTCTGGTGGCTCTGGGCGGCGGCGTGGTGGGGGATCTGACGGGCTTTGCCGCCGCCACCTACCAGCGGGGCATCCGATTTGTTCAGGTCCCCACCACCGTGCTGGCGGCGGTGGATTCCAGCGTGGGCGGCAAGACCGCCATTGATCTGCCCGCGGGCAAAAACTTAGCGGGTGCCTTCTGCCAGCCAAGCTTGGTGCTCTGCGACATCGACTGCCTGGCTACCCTCCCCGATGACATTTTCCGGGACGGCTGTGCCGAGGTCATCAAGACCGCCATCCTCTTTGACGAGCCCCTTTTCATGGAGCTGGTCCGCTCCGGTTTGAATTTTGACCGGGAGGCGGTCATCGCCGCCTGTGTCCGGCACAAGCGGGATATCGTGGTGGCGGACGAATTCGACCGGGGTCAGCGGAATCTGCTGAACCTGGGCCACACCTTCGGCCACGCGGTGGAAACCTTAAGCGATTTCACCCTCTCCCACGGCAAAGCCGTGGCCATCGGCACTGCCATGGCCGCCCGTGCCGCCGTATCCCTGGGCCTTGCGGACCAGGGCACCGCCACCCGGATCATGTGGCTGCTGGAGCGATTCGGACTTCCCATTTTCACGCATCATTCGGCAGAGGCCCTGGCAAATGCCGCCCTCTCTGACAAAAAGCGTTCCGGCGACAGCGTCAAGCTCATTCTGCCGAAGGCTGTCGGCAGATGTGCCATCTTCCCCACTCCCATCCGGGAGCTGGAATCCATCATTCAGGCAGGTCTTTGATATGAACATCACCATCCACCCCCAAAAATTACAGGGTCTGATCGAAGTCATCCCCTCCAAATCCCAGGCCCATCGGTATCTCATCTGCGCGGCCCTTTCCGACAACGAAACGGAGCTCCTCTGCCCCGAAACCAGCCGGGACATGGAGGCCACCGCCGACTGCCTGCGGGCTCTGGGTGCGAAGATCGAGCGCACAGACACCGGCTACCACATTTCCCCCATCCAGGAGGTGCCGAAAGCGGCGGTACTCCCCTGCCGGGACAGCGGCTCGACCCTGCGCTTTCTGCTGCCCGTGGTGGGCGCACTGGGGGTGGATGCCACCTTTCAGATGGAGGGACGGCTCCCCCATCGGCCCCTTTCTCCCCTCTGGGAGGAGATGGAGCGGATGGGCTGCATCCTCTCCCGCCCCACCCCCGACACCATCCGCTGTCAGGGCAAGCTAAAGTCCGGCAACTATTCCATCGACGGCGGCGTTTCCAGCCAGTTCATCACGGGCTTGATGTACGCCAAGGATCTCATCCCCGGCGGAGCCGAGGTCTACATCACCGGACGGCTGGAATCCGGGTCCTACCTCACCATGACCCTTCAGGCCCAGCAGCTTTTTGGTGCACCTCGCTACCACTCCCCCGGTACCGTCCAGGTGGAGGGCGACTGGTCAAACGGAGCCTTCTGGCTGGCCGCGAATACCCTTGGGAACGAGCTGGATATTCAGAATCTTGATCCGGGCTCCGTCCAGGGGGACCGTGCCGCTGCCAGATTCCTGCGGGAGCTCCGGGAGAACACCGAGATCGATGCAAGGAACAACCCGGACCTTGTTCCCGTTCTCGCCATTGTGGCGGCAGCAAATGCGGGTGCCGTTTTCCGCAATATCCACCGCCTGCGGCTGAAGGAATCCGACCGGGTAGCCTCCACCATTGCCATGATTGAAAATCTCGGCGGCAAGGCCGTCGAAATGGGCGGCCATCTGGTGGTCCATGGCACGGGCCTCCGGGGCGGCACCGTGGACAGCGTAAACGACCACCGCATCGCCATGTCCGCCGCCATCGCCGCCACGGTCTGCACCGAGCCCGTGACCATTCTGGGCGCGGAATGTGTGGAAAAATCCTATCCCAAATTCTGGGCGGAATACGCCCGGTTAGGAGGAAGCTATGAGCTCGACTTACGGTGAAATGATCCGTCTTTCCATATTCGGCCAGTCCCACGGTGCCGCCATCGGCATGACTCTGGACGGGGTCCCCGCTGGGCTTCCTGTGGATCTCGACAAATTGCAGGAGTTCCTGAACCGCCGGGCCCCCGGCCAGAACGACTGGTCCACCCCCCGGCGGGAGGAGGACCGCCCGGAATTCCTCTCCGGCATCTTAAACGGCTTCACCACCGGCGCACCCATCGCGGCCATCATCCGCAACACCAATACCCGCTCCGGTGATTACAATAACCTCAAGAACTGCCCTCGGCCCGGTCACGCGGACTACACCGCCCAGATGAAGTACGGCGGCTTCCAGGACGCCGCCGGCGGCGGACATTTCTCCGGACGGCTCACCGCGCCGCTCTGCATCGCGGGCGGACTGTGCAAGCAGTGGCTGGAAAACGAGGATGTGCGCATCGGGGCCCACATTTTAAAGATCATCGATGTATGGGATGACGGCTTCGATCTGTGTGACCCGAATCTCGGCGGCATCGGCACCGATTTTCCCGTTCTGAATCCCGAATCCGGCGAGACCATGAAGGAGGCCATTGCCTTTTACCGCTCCCTGGGCGACAGCGTCGGCGGCATCATCGAGTGCGCCGCCGTGGGACTCCCGGCGGGACTGGGCGAGCCCATGTTCGGCGGCATGGAGTCGAGGATCGCGCAAATCGTCTACGGCATCCCCGCCGTCAAATGCGTGGAATTCGGCACGGGAAGAAATGCCGCCCTGGACATCGGCAGTGAAAACAACGACGAATTTGCCATGGAAAACGGCGAGGTCCGCACCCTGACCAACCATTGCGGCGGCATCTTAGGCGGCATCACCACCGGCATGCCCCTCATTTTCTCCGCCGCCATCAAGCCCACTCCCTCCATCGCCAAGCCCCAACAGACCGTGAATTTAGAAACCGGCGAAGTTACCACATTGCAGATCAAGGGCCGCCACGACCCCTGCATCGTCCCCCGGGCGGTGCCCGTGGTGGAGGCCGCCGCCGCCATCGCCATCTTTGACGCATGGCTGGAATACAAAGCAAGGAGCTGAAAATCATGGACCTGAATGAACTGAGAAACGAGATCAATTCCATCGATGAGGAGATTCTGAGCCTGTTCCTGCGCCGGATGGACATCACCTCCCAGGTGGCCGACTACAAGAAGGCCCACGACCTGCCCATCTACCAGCCCCAGCGGGAGCGGGAGATCCTGAAAAAAGTTGCGGACCAGGCCGGTCCCGACATGGGCGGCTACGCCCGGGTGCTCTTCTCCATGCTCATGGAGCTGAGCAAGAGCAACCAGAACAAGCGAAACCGCCGGGAGCTTCCCCTGCACCGGCAGATCGCCCAGGCCATCGACCAGACCCCCAAGCTCTTCCCCCAGGCCCCCATGGTGGCCTGCCAGGGCGTGGAGGGTGCCAATTCCCAGATCGCCTGCGAGAAGATTTTCAAGAGCCCCTTCATCATGTATTTCAAGAGCTTTGAATCCGTTTTCTCCGCCATTGAGCAGGGCCTGTGCCAGTACGGCATCCTGCCCATCGAGAATTCCACCGCGGGCTCCGTGAAAAAGGTCTACGACCTGATGATCCGCCACAATTTCTCCATCGTCCGGACCTTCCGGCTGAAGATCGACCACAATCTGCTGGCCAAGCCCGGTACGAGCCTTCTGGACATCAAGGAAATTTACTCCCACGAGCAGGCCCTGAGCCAGTGCAGTGCATTTCTGGAAAAGCTCCCCGGCGTGAAGGTCATCCCCGTGGAGAACACCGCCGTGGCTGCCCAGATGGTGGCCTCCTCCGACCGCACCGACATCGCCGCCATCTCCAGCCGGAGCTGCGCGGAGCTCTACGGTCTTGTGAACCTCTCCCCCTCCATCCAGGACCGGGACAACAACCGGACCCGGTTCATCTGCATCAGCAAAAATCTGGAGGTCTATCCCGGCGCGGACAAGACCAGCATCATGATGGTCCTGCCCCACAAGCCCGGTTCCCTGTACCGGGTGCTGGCGCGGCTTTACGCCCTGGGCATCAACGTGACAAAGCTGGAATCCCGCCCCCTGCCGGACCGGGATTTCGAGTTCATGTTCTATTTCGATCTGGAAACCTCCATCTACTCCGAGGAGTTCATCCAGCTCATGTGCGAGCTGGACGACCTCTGTGAGGAATTCAAATACTTAGGCAGCTACAGCGAGGTGGTATGATGAAATTCGGACTTTTGGGCCGGAAGCTGGGCCACAGCTATTCCCCCATGATCTTCGACCTCATGGGCGGCTACCGCTACGACCTTTTCGAGCGGGAGCCGGAGGGCATCGAAGACCTGCTGAAAAACGGGGATTTTGACGGTCTGAATGTGACCATCCCCTATAAAAAAGAGGTCCTGCAATATCTGGACGAGATCGACCCACTGGCCCTGCGGCTGGGTGCGGTGAACACCATCGTCAAGAAGGATGGCAAGCTTTTCGGCTATAATTCCGATTACTATGGTTTTCTCTCTTTGGTACAGCGGACGCGAATCGAACCCCCAAACAAAAAGGTCCTGGTCCTGGGCTCCGGCGGTGCGTCCGTCACCGTCCGGGCGGTGCTGGAGGATCTGGGTGCCCAGGTGGTCCTCATTTCCCGGTCCGGCGAAAATAACTATACCAATCTGGACCGCCACCGGGATGCCGCCCTGATCGTCAACACCACCCCCGTGGGCATGTACCCCCACAACGGCTCCGCCCCCCTGTCCCTGGAGGGCTTCACGGCCTTGGAGGGCGTGCTGGACCTCATCTACAATCCCGCCCGGACCCAGCTTCTCATGGAGTGTGAAAAATACGGCATCCCCGGCTTCAACGGCCTGTGGATGCTGGTGGCCCAGGCGAAGCAGAGTGCCCAGTGGTTCCTGGGCCGGGAGCTGCCCGATTCCCTGGTTTCCGACATTCACCAGAAGCTCCGGGACAAAATGGAGAACATCGCCCTGGTGGGCATGGCGGGCTGCGGCAAGTCCACTGTGGGCCGGGCCCTGGCCAAAGAGACCGGCAAGAAATTCGTGGATGCGGATGCCGAGGTGGAAGACTTAGCGGGCAAGACCATTCCGGAGATCTTCGCCCAGGAGGGCGAGGAGGTCTTCCGCCGAATGGAGACCACCGTTCTGGCGGAACTGGGCATGGAGTCCGGCCTCGTCATCGCCACCGGCGGCGGCTGTGTGACCCGCGAGGAGAACTATCCCCTGCTCCACCAGAACAGCCGCATCATCTGGCTGGAACGCTGTCCCGCGCGGCTGCCCACCGAGGGCCGCCCCCTCTCCCAGAAGACCCACCCGGCCCAGCTTTACGAGATGCGCAAGCCCCTGTACAAGGCCTTCGCCGATGCAACCGTGGACAACAACGGCACCAAGGGCGAGACGGTCACGGAAATTCTGAACCTTTTGGAGGTGCTGTGATGAAAATTCTGGTGCTGAACGGCCCCAACATCAACATGCTGGGCATCCGGGAGCCGGGCGTCTACGGCTCCCAGAGCTACGGGGAGCTCCTGCGCCTGCTCTCTGTCTGGGCAGAGGAGCTGGGTGTGGAAATGGAGCATTACCAAAGTAACCACGAGGGCTGCCTTGTTGATAAAATTCAGGCGGCCTACGGCTGTTTTGACGGCATTGTCATCAACCCCGCTGCCTATACCCACACCTCTATCGCCATCCTCGATGCCCTGAAGGCCGTGGCCATCCCCGCCGTGGAGGTCCACATTTCGGACGTCAAAGCGCGGGAGGACTTCCGGCAGATCAGCTACGCGGGCAAGGCCTGTGTCAAAACCATCATGGGCCAGGGGCTGGATGGATACCGGCAGGCCATGGCGTTTTTGGCGCAAATGCAGAATGCAGAATGATGAATGCAGAATTATTTATCGTAGACCAACTATGTAAAGTCAAGTGGTCGGGCGGATGTAGTCTCTGGAAAACGGTGTATTTTTATTAAGGATAGCGAAAATGACTCTGACGAGCTTTTTTGCGCAATGTGAGACAGCGATATTGAAATGCTTACCCTCA
>JBGVNV010000049.1:0-10473 GCA_045125955.1 Faecousia sp. | reverse complement strand
CAAGGATGTGAAGGAAAGTGACTTCTACTACAAGGCCGTCCTGTGGGCTGTGGAAAAGGGTATCACCAACGGTCTGACCGCTGATACCTTCGGCCCCTTCGCCCTGTGCAACCGCGCTCAGGTGGTTACCTTCCTGTGGCGTGCCATGGGCAGCCCCGAATCCACCGCTGATGTCAGCTTCACCGATGTCCAGCCCGGTCAGTTCTACAGCACCGCTGTTGCATGGGCCGTGGAGAATGGCATCACCAACGGCATCTCCGCCACCGAGTTCGGTGTCGGCGGCACCTGCAACCGCGCTCAGGTCGTCACCTTCCTGTACCGCACCTACAATAAGTAAGTGCTGAGTGCAGAGGGCTGAGTTCTGCGTGACCTAACCTAATCGCGACAGCCCTGCCGGGTCCCCGGCAGGGCTGTTTTTTCATTGTTAAATTGTAGGGGCGATTCAAGAATCGCCCGCCGCCCCAGCGGGGCGGGAAAATTCCCTCCCCCGGGGGGAGGGTGGCCCCGAAGGGGTCGGGAGAGGAATGCGGGCGGAAAGCTGAAAGTCTGTACAACATAACAGACCTACTCCTGGTTGGTCATTATGACTCGGAGTAGGTCTTCAGGTTTCAGATCATCCAACATTACCGCCCGCATTCCTCTTCAGTCATGGAAATCGCTTTTGGCGATTTCCATGACAGCTTCTCCCCGGGAGAAGCGATTTCGCGCGACCCGCGGAGCGGCGGGCTGGGAAAATCCCTCAATGTCCGCCGCAGAAAAAACAACAGGACCAGCCACAAATCACCACGTCATTGCGAGCCCGCAAGGGCGTGGTAACTCTTGGCTGGTCCTTCCATACGGAACACCCCAAAAAGAAAACCCCTGACATTGATCGTCAGGGGTTTTAGAAGTTGTTGGGTTCCAGCATTTACGTAACCTCTACTTTCTTCAGTTTTGATTGGGGTAAGTTTGCTTAGTACATTGGACTCACTCCTTTGTTGTGGCTTTATGATAACGCCGAAAGCGGAATTTTTCAAGATGGGATGTTCCATAAAAGAAAACAGAAACCTTTGGAGAAAGCGCGTATTTACAGATGCTTTCAGATGTGATATGATATTTATGTTGGGCGGCTTCCGTGGAAGCCGCCTCTTTTGCTTATTTGCGGCTCTCGAAATCCTCGTCTATCCGCTTTCTCCAGTCGTCGTTCATGGGACGGCAGGCGCGGACATTGCACACCGCGTCGCTGACGGCCTCGTAGATGACGGCGGTGCCCCGGTGGTCGGCGTGGTAATTGGCGGCCCGGTCGGCGGTGATGCCGAATCTCGCGGCCTCCCGGGCCGCATCGATGTTGGCCCCCAGGAATAGGAACTCCCAGCCGTACCGCTCCTTCTGCCGCCCGATCATCCGGCGGACCCGGTCGTAGGTGTATTCCCGGCTGGCGTTCTCCATGCCGTCGGTGGTGATGACGAAGAGGGTCTTCTCCGGCCGGTCCTCCTCCCTCGCGTACTTGTGGACGTTGCCGATATGATGGATGGCCCGGCCCACCGCGTCCAGCAGGGCGGTACAGCCGCGAACGTAGTACTCCTTCCGGGTCAGGGGCCGGATCTTCTGCAGCTCCACCCGGTCGTGGACCACCTCGCTGAGATGGTCAAAGAGCACCGTGGAGACGACAGCCTCCCCCGCTTCGCCCTTCTGCTTTTCGATCATGGCATTGAAGCCGCCGATGGTATCCTCCTCCAGCCCCGCCATGGAGCCGCTGCGGTCCAGGATAAACACGATCTCCGTCAAATTCTTCTTCATAACAAAACCTCCTATCATGCGTTGTTTGATCTTACAACCACATGATAGGAGATTTTGATGGCAAAATGGTCAACTGGCAGTGGACGTTTCCAGTTCCTCAAAAGAAATTCTTTTGATCTGAATCTCAGGATATTGCTTCATTCGATTCTGAATCTTCTTCTCCGTGTCTTGATGGGAATAGAAATAAACGCATTTCACCAATGCATCAGATTTCATCAATTTCTTGCAATCTTTATTCAGCTTGTCATTGCTTGATATTGTTGTCACAGCAAAACACTCAGCAACAATCCTGCCATCGGTAGAACGAACATCATACCCTGAACCGACACCCAACTGCACATCAAAGGATATTCCTGGATATCGGTTCATCAGGTCTTCCGCCGCTGCAAGAACCACCATATCAGAGTACATCTGATTGATCTGTTCAATCAGATTCAGTGCCTTACCGCCGCAGGGACTTCTGCCCAATTTCTCAAATTTCACAGCCGCAAACAGGCGTACTGGTTCCATCGTCGCCAAACACTCTTGTAATCTGGAAAAAGAAGCATCTGCGTTGTTTATGATCTCGCGCCGCAGTATCGCGATTTCTTCACATGTGTTTACGATCATCCATTTATCCCCCCAGCAAGCTCTGATCAAATTCATACAGCGCGATGTTGATCTCCACCACATTGTACTGCCTGTTCTCGATAAAATACTGAATGATGAGGTCAAAGGTGCTGCTGTTGGTCAGGGCGTAGCCCGCCCGGCCGATCAGGTCCCGGGTCTCCGCCAAATTCAGCTCCAGAGCCAGGGCCAGGGCGATGGCCGTGGGCTTGGTGGGTCTGGCATCGGGATCGTTGATGATCTTGGAAAAATGCTGCTTGGAGATGTTGGCCCGCTTGTAGACAGCGGAATTTTTCATACCCCGCCGGGCGATGAGCTCCCGGAGCGTTTCCGTGAAGCCCGCATCCCTGGCCTTGAGAAAATCGTCCAGACTCAGGGAAGGTCTCGCACAGGGCATCATCTCCGCAACGGCACTTTTTTCGCAGAGCAGCTCCGCATCCCGTCGGCGGCGGATCCGATTCGGCCTGCCGTAGACCGCCGCCTCGCACACATCCACAAAATGCTGGTCGATGTAGCTCTCCACATCCCGGAACAGCTGCTCCGACAGCCGGTAGGCCTTCCGGTCGAAGACCACCAGAAAAATCTCCATCTCCCGCTCCATCAAAAACGCGCTGAAAGCGGAAATGGCCACCTGCAGGGCCCGGTCCTTGGGGAATCCATAATTGCCGGATGCGATCAGTGGAAAGGCCACGGACCGGCATCCCCGCTCCGCCGCAAGCTCCAGGGATCTGTCGTAACAGCTTCGCAGGAGCTCCCCCTCCCCATGGCCGCCGCCCTGCCACACCGGGCCCACGGTGTGGATCACGAATTTTGCATTCAGATTAAACGCCTCCGTCACGGCGGCATGGCCCACGCGGATGTCACCGATGGCCTTTCGCGCTTCCAGCAGGCCGGGACCCGCCTTGGCATGGATCATGGAATCCGTGCCGCTGCCGATGACGGGTCTGGGATTTGCGGTGTTGACGATGGCATCCACACGCATATTGGTAATGTCATTTCTCACGATCTTGAAGGGCATGACCCCACCTCCCCTTTCGGGCTTCTTTTCTCCCATTATAACGCAAAAAACCGCAGGATGCAAACAATATCCTTCCTGCCAGCTTTTGACAAGACCAGCCGGATGTGATAGAATGGTATCATCCAAATAACAAATGGGAGGTCGAATTTATGCTGAGCCTGAAGGAAAATATGCTCCGTGTCTACCGTCACCAGGAGCCGGAGTACACCCCGCTGTTTTCCGATTTCAGTTCCGCCATGCTGGGCGGTATGGACTTCATCAATGAGCGTCCTGACATCCCCGGCGTGAATCTGGACTGGTTCGGTCAGAGCTGGACGTTCGAGGAAAAGACCGGTGCCGCCAACCCCACCCCCGGCAAGCCCCTGCTGACGGACATCACCCAGTGGAAGGAAGTCATCAAATTCCCCGACCTGGATGCCCTGGACTGGGAGGGCCACGCCGCCCGCGACACCGCCAACTGGGACCGGGAGAACCGCATGACCCGCGTGACCATCGGCTTCGGCCTGTGGGAGCGGCTGTTCTCCATCATGCCCTTCGAGGATGCCCTCTGCGCCCTGGTGGAGGAGCCGGAGGCCTGCTATGAATTCTTCGGTGCCATGGCGGACCACAAGATCCGGCTCCATGATCTGGTCATTCAGCATTACAAGCCCGATGTGCTGGTCATGCACGACGACTACGGCGACGGCCGGAGCCTGTTCATGGCCCCTGACACCTGGCGGGAGCTGATCAAGCCCCACCTGAAGCGGGTGGTGGATGCGGTCCAGAGCAAGGGTGTCATCTACGAGCATCACAACTGCGGCTGCTTCGCGCCCATCGTGGAGGACCTCATCGAGATCGGCATCGGTGCCACCAATCTGGTCCATCCCGTCAACGATATCCGCTGGCTGAAGGAAAACTACGGCGATCAGCTGACCATCGTCGGCGGCTTCAACGCCCAGCACTACTGCACCGATCAGGCCACCGAGGAGTCCATCCTTGCAGACATGGAGCAGACCTTCGCGGTTCTGGCCCCCGGCAACTGCTTCGTCCCACTGTGCTTCGCCATCTACTCCAAGCACCTGCCCTTCATCGGCCAGCAGCTGGTCCGGCTGGCGAACAAATACCATAACCCCAGACCGTAAAAACCAACGCCGCCTCCTTCGAGGCGGCGTTTTTCTCATTTTTTCGGTTCAAAAGCTTCGGAAACCTGCCGCAAAAGCTCCATGATGGGCAGCTTCTGGGGGCAGCTCGATTCGCATTGTCCGCAGGCCATGCACGCGTTGGCCGGGGCGGAATTGACCGCGCGATAGCGTTCGGCGGCATTGGCCTGCCAGCCGTCGCGCCTGTGCTCGTTGTAGAGGGCGAAAAACTGGGGAATGGCGATCCCGGCGGGACAGCCGCTCCGGCAGTAGCCGCAGGCCGTGCAGGGCACCGCCACGGTCCGCCGGATGATCCCGGCCACCTCTTCCAAAATCTTCTCTTCATCCCCGGAAAGTGGCCGGAAATTGGAGAAAATCTGCGTATTTTCTTCCACCTGCGCCACCGTGGACATGCCCGAAAGGACGGTAACGACACCCTCCCGGCTCGCCGCAAAGCGCAGGGCCCGGTGGGCCGGGGCTTCGCCATTCAGAAGGACTTCCGCCTCCGCCGGAATGGCGGCCAGGGTGCCGCCCTTCACCGGCTCCATGACCAGCATGGGCTTGCCGTGCTTCCGGCAGACCTCCCAGCAGGCCCCGG
Organism: Faecousia sp.; assembly: GCA_045125955.1. Taxonomy (GTDB): domain Bacteria; phylum Bacillota; class Clostridia; order Oscillospirales; family Oscillospiraceae; genus Faecousia. The sequence goes on along the minus strand of JBGVNV010000049.1, from coordinate 5,354 downwards.
ACTGGATGATGGGATTGTCCCAATCCAGGTAGTTCAGCTGAAGCTGCACCACATCCACCTCCGGATGCCGCGTCAGGATGCCGTCCAACACCTCGGCGGTGTCATGGAAGGAAAAGCCCGTGTACCGGACCCGCCCCAGCCGCTTCTGCTCCGCCAGAAACGCGAAGCAGCCCATCTCCTCGGAATAGGCCGCATCCTCCCCGTCCAGTCCGTGGAGCAGATACACATCGAAATATTCCACGCCGCATTTTCGGAGCTGGTCCTCAAAAATTTCCTGAGCTGTCCTGCCGCTCCGGAGATATCCGCAGGGCAGCTTGTCCGCAATCAGGAAGCTTTCCCGGGGATGCCGCTCCACCAGAGTCTGCCGCAGGTATTCCTCATTTTTGCCGTTCTGATAGATATACGCCGTGTCAAAGTAGCGAAAACCCCGGGAAAGGTAGAGATCCACCATCTTTTTTGTGGTTTCCAGATCCACCGTCCCGTCGCCGTTCTGGGGCAGACGCAAAAAGCCAAAGCCCAGCTTTCCAAAATCCATCATACCCTCACTCCTTCACCACACAGCATTTTTCGATCCCGTAGTAGGAAAAGCACGCCAGCGCGGATTCATCGATCCGCTCGCCGCAGACCACAATGGGCACCGCCGGCGGACATCCCACCATGGGCACCGCCAAAATCCGACCCAGACACGCCCCCGCCGGTAACATTTCCGATGGGGCCAGCATGGCCTCCCGGATGGACATGGCCCCCTCTGCCAGTCCCATCCGGGGCGCAGCTTCCCCAATGGGTGATTTCGGCGGAATTTCCAGAAACACCCGCTCCAGAATTCCCACAGTCTCCCCGCGCATTTCGGGAGAAAACATCAAAACCAGATAATCCGGGTCCGCAAATTCCGGCTCGATGCCCCTCCGCCGGAGCAGGTCCGCCAGCTCCCCGCCGGTGTAGCCCCGGGCCTTGGCCTCGATGGTCAGCTTCAGCGGTTCCTCGCCGTAGAGCCGGCACCCCGCCGCCTGCAACCTCGATTTCAGCGCGTCAAGGCGGGGGATCAACGCTTCCAGTCGTTCGGGATAGTCCGCCAGCCGGGGATTCGCCCGGTCCAGGGACTGCAAAATGAGATAGGACGGACTGGTGGAGCCAAAGAGCATCATGGCGTTTTTCGCCTGGGCTCCCACCGCTTTGTCCAGATCGTCGGACAGGTGCAGATACGCGCCGCCGGTCAGCACGGGCAAGGTCTTGTGGGCCGAATCACAGCAAATATCCGCCCCCAGGTCCATGGGATGCCGGGATGGCCGCAGAAATTTCAGGTACGCCCCATGGGCGTTATCCACGGCCAAAAGCACCCCAAATCTGTGGCAAACCGCCGCGATTCCCCGGATATCCGCCACTTTTCCCAGATAATCCGGACTGGTCAGATACACCGCCCCCGGAAGCTCCGGGGCACTTTCCAGATACGCCTCCACATCCTCAGGCGTCAGCCCACAGGACAGATAGCTCCCCTCCCCCATGGGATAGAGCCAGTCCACTTTTAAGTCCAGCAGTCCCGCCGCCGTGAGAAAGGTCTTGTGGGCGTTGCGCCCGGCGGCGATCCGGGGACTTCTCCCCTGCTGCTGAGCCCACAGCCGCACCAGATACAGCATGGCCCGGATGCACTGGGAGGACCCCTCCGTGGAATAGAGTGTCCGGCAGCCAAAGACACGGCTGGCGTTCGCCTCGCTCCGGGCGATGATGCCGTCCGCCTCGTAGAGGCTGTCGGCCCCCCGGATCTCCGTGATGTCGAGACTTTCCATGCCCAGCACCGTTTCCCCCTTGTGCCCCGGCATGTGCAATCGCAGTGTCCCGCTTTCGGCGTAGTCCCGGACGAAATCGCAGATGGGCGTCTCCATCTTACTCGCCAAGGGCCCGGGCCACCGCCACCATGATGGCGCACTCCATGCGCTTGCGGAAGAGCTTGCAGCCGTCCTCGTACACGCCGGTGACGGAGCCGGTGGCGTGGTAAGCGTTGGCGGCACAGCCGCCGGAGCAGTACAGCCGCGCCCAGCAGTCCCGGCACTCGGGATGGGCGTAGACATTGCAGGCGGCGAACTCGCCCTGGACCTCCCTGTTGGTGACGCCGTCCCAGATGTTGCCCAGCCTGAACCGCTCCTCGCCCACAAACTGGTGGCAGGGGTACAGATCGCCCCAGGGCGTGACGGCCATGTACTCGGTGCCGCTGCCGCAGCCGGAGATGCGCTTGTAGATGCAGGGACCGCCGGTCAGGTCGATCATGTAATGGTAGAAGGTAAAGGGCTTCCCCTCTTTGTCCTTCTGAAGCATCAGCTCCGCCAGCTTTTCGTACTGGTCCATGACGATGGCGAGATCCTCCTCGGTCAGGGCAGAGGGGTCGCCCTTGGCGCAGACCACGGGCTCCATGCTCAGCTCGTTGAAGCCCAGGTCCAGCATGGTCTGGATGTCCTTCAGAAAATCGGGGTTTGCATGGGTGAAGGTGCCGCGCATATAGTAATCCCGGCCGCCCCGCTTTTCCACAAACCGATGGAACTTGGGGACGATCTTCTCCCAGCTTCCTTTTCCGGCGTAGTCCACCCGGAACCGGTCGTGGATCTCCTTGCGGCCGTCCAGACTCAGGACCACATTGCTGCACTCCCGGTTGGCCCAGTCGATGACCTCGTCATCCACCAGCACGCCGTTGGTGGTCAGGGTGAAGCGGAAATTCTTGCCCCGCTCCTGCTCCACGCTCCGGGCGTAGGCCACCAGGTCCTTGACCACCTGGAAGTTCATCAGGGGCTCACCGCCGAAGAAATCCACCTCCAGATTCCGCCGGGTGCCGGAGTGCTCCATGAGAAAATCCAGAGCCCGCTTGCCCACCTCGTAGGACATAACGGCCCGCTCGCCGTGGTACTTGCCCTGGCTGGCGAAGCAGTAGGAGCAGTTGAGGTTGCAGGTGTGGGCGATGTGCAGGCACAGGGCCTTGACCACACCGGCGGTCTTCTGCTTGAGCTGACCCGCCATGGGCGCGAAGGTGTCCGGGGCAAAGAGCTTGCCCGCAGCCTTCAGGCCCTCCACCTGGGCATAACACTCGGCAATGTCCTCCCGGGAAAGTTCGGGGAATTTCTCCCCCATGGCCCGAAGGATCGCCTCCCGGTCCCCGCCTTCAAAGCGGGCGATGATCTCGTAGGCCACCTCATCCACCACATGGACGGAGCCGGAGCAAACATCCAGAACGATGTTGTAGCCGCCGAGCTGATACTGATGAATCATAATCTTATCTCCTTTATATAAAAAATGCCGCCGTTTCCGGCGGCACTTCCCTAGAGCTTATCCAAAATTGGAAAGATACCCTAAGTTACTTTTCGCACTTCTGGTTTGCGATGCCGCAGCTGGTCTTGCAGGCAGACTGGCAGGAGGTCTGGCACTCGCCGCAGCCGCCGTTCTTTGCGCTGTCGCACAGGTTCTTGGTCTCGATGGTCTTGATATGCTCCATGGTTTCACCTCCTTATTCAAATTGATACAACCGAGTTTACCACAGTCACGCTCCCCTGTCAATCATATTTTTCATACTTTTCACACTTTTCCGTCTTTTGAAGCGGTTGCAAAAAGTACGGTTTTCGGATATAATACAGGAAAGAACCCGGATTCCGGACATTCTATTTTGGGGGTAAGATCATGGACAAGCGTGCATTCCTCGCTGAGTTCGACCTCAGCGACGAAGATCTCATGGAGGCAAACATCACCTGGGTGGAGCTTCTGCGGATCGAGGAGGCCTACCAAAGCATCGAGCAGGACCTGCGGGAGATCGGCAAATCCTTCATCGACGAATACCTCTACGACATCGATACGGCAGGCATCCACTCCTACCGCTACCGCACCAAGGGCGTGGCCCAGCTCCTGGAGAAGGTCATCCGCAAACGCCGGGAGGATCCCGTGAAATTTGCCGCTCTGGATCACACCAATTTCCACAAATTCGTCACGGATCTGGTGGGCATCCGGGTGTTCTTCCTGTACCGGGAGGACTGGCGGCATTTCCACGAATATCTGACAAGCCGCTTTGAAAACGACCCCCGGCTCTACCTCCGGGACCGGCTCCGGGACTTCGACGAGGATCCGGGCCACTACTATCTGGCAGAACGCCCCCGGGCCTACAAGCGTTCCGGCGACACCCGCATCTACGACGGTCGGGAGCTGGAGATCATCGCCGACGGCATCTACCGCTCCCTGCACTACATCGTCAAATACCGGGGCCACTACATCGAGATCCAGGGCCGCACCCTCTTCGAGGAGGGCTGGGGCGAGGTGGACCACGATATCGTCTACAAGGAAGCCGAGGATGACGAAATGCTCCGGGACTACTCCAAGCTCCTCAACCGCCTCTCCGGCCTGGCCGACGAGATGAGCTCCTACTTCCGACCGCCTGAAGCACGAGCGAGAAAGCGGTAAATAACCAAACCCACAGCACCGCTCCGGCGGTGCTGCTTCTTTCCATCCCGCTTTTTTCCGCATGATTTCCATGTTCCTGTTGCATTTACCGTTTTTATGCGGTATAATTTATGATGTATTGCTATGAGCACCCCCATCCCCGTCATTAACATTTCCAAAGGAGAATTTTCGAGATATGAAATTAGGTATCGTTGGATAAACAGCCTTTTCATATCTCTATATTCCTTCATAAACCTCAATAAATCCCATATTTTCGTACTTTTCCGTTATATAAATCCATGTACTTACATATAGTTTCATGGGCATTTGGTGCGGAATTGGTGCGGTCTATGGGAATCGATATTCGGGAAACGGGTTCATCACGACAGATTATTCATTTTGAAAATTAGAATCTGTAAGGAGATTACCACTGTGAACCGATTATTATCTTGTGAGTTTAATATCGACAATGCTTGTGTCGAGCTGAAATATGCAGACGGCAGCATGGTTTCCATTGACTGCACCGCCGTGGAGAACGAGGTGGCAGACAATATGTATCAGAGGTCAGAGCTGGACTGGCTGATTTACAACGATCCGGCAGCCTATGCGGATTTGATCCTCAACGGCGATACGGAAACCTACTTGAAAACTGTAACAGAATATAAACCTTTGGATTGATTGCCAAAGATAAAGCAAGCCGCCTGTGCGGGCATGAGAAATGCTCGTACAGGCGTTTTTTTGTAGTGGATGTTGGCATAGAATTAGATTTCTAATCGCTTGACAGAATCGGTTATCGGTGCTATACTGTGAATAACCGAATCGGTCACTTGAAAGGAGAAATTAAATGGACAAATTTTTTGCACTAAGCGAGGAAAAGCAAATTACCATCATCAATGCGGCACTCCAGTGCTTTGGTAAGTTTGGATATGATAAGGCTTCTGTCAACG
>JBGVNV010000048.1:0-45590 GCA_045125955.1 Faecousia sp. | reverse complement strand
AGAATGTCTGCAACCGCGCTCAGGTCGTCACCTTCCTGTACCGCACCTACAATAAGTAAGTGCTGAGTGCAGAGGGCTGAGTTCTGAGTGACCTAACCTAATCGCGACAGCCCTGTCCGGGTTTCCGGGCAGGGCTGTTTTGTTTATTCCTATTATCGTTTATGCAAAATGCCCACACAACAAATCATATTGCAATGTAATCTTGATAAAATGCACAAACCTACAATTGACACTTTCCGGAAAGAATGGTAGATTTAACTTGGAGCTTCCGAGCTAAGCTTCAAACCAACAAAAAAGGAGAATGATCTATGAAAAAATGGACCCGATCAGGCATCAGCCTTCTGCTGGCCCTCGTCATGATCGTCAGCAATGCCGCCTTTGTCCGGGCGGATGCGGACATCACCGACGGACTGCTGGCCCACTATGATTTTGAGTCCGTAAACGGAACCACGGTTTCCAGCAAGGTGCCCGGAACCGCCACCGCCACCCTCAGCGGCAACGCCAATGTGGCGGACACCGATCACATGGGCAGGGCCATGCAGCTGAGCGGCGGCGGCCTGCAGCTGAATGACATCGTCAACGCATCCAATTCCAGCTTCTCCGTGTCCCTTTGGTACAAGGCAAGCTCCGCCTCCGGCAGCAATGTCAATCTGGTCCAGGCGGGTACCATCGGCGGCAGCACCGGCCGTACCATTCTGATCCTGGACCCCGATTCCAGATATTATACCTACCTCACCGGCGATAACGCCAAGACCCCCACCCATGCCGCAGTGGATCGCACCCAGTGGCAGCACATCATCTTCTCTTACGACATGAATACCGGCAAGGCTTACTTCTTTGTCAACGGTGAGGCGGACCGGGCCGAGGGCCTGACCCTCTCCGGTGCGCCTCTGAACACCGCCGATATGATCATCGGCCGCCACAGAAACAACGGCGAGGGCCCCTTCAACGGCTTCATCGACGAGGTCCGGGTCTACAACAAGGTCCTCACCGCCCAGGAGGCGGCGGCGATCTACGCCTACCGTCCCGCCGATCTCCCCGAACCCGAACCGGAGGAGCCCACCGGCGCCATCACCCTGACGGTGGATGTCAACGCGCCCCAGCGCATCATCGACAGCGGCTCCATCTTCGGCATCAACCACCGCTACGCCTTCAACGGCTACGGCTCCTTTGACTCCCAGACCATGCAGATCAAGGCTGACTTTAAGGCCCTCTACGAGGCCGCAGGCTTCGGCTCCATCCGCTATCCCGGCGGAACCATCTCCAACCTCTTCAACTGGAAGACCACCATCGGCCCCGTGGCTGACCGGAAAAACCAGATCCACGGCTTCTACAACAACGCAGGCCAGGGCGGCATCGCGCCCAACTTCGGCCTGACGGAGATCGGCACCTTCGCGGAAAGTGTCGGCTCCGAGATCGTCTACGTCTACAGCCTGGGCCGGGGCAACGCCCAGGATGCTGCGGACCTGATCGAGTATCTGAACGCCAAGGTGGGCACCAACCCCAACGGCGGCATCGACTGGGCGGCAGTCCGCGCAGCCAACGGCCATCCCGAGCCCTATTATGTCCGCTATTTTGAGATCGGCAACGAGATGCAGCAGGCCTGGAACGGCGGCGACGGCACCGGCTCCCAGGGCTACTGGACCACCGCTGTCTCCACCGGCGCAGAGACCGCCTACATCGACGGCGGCACCGCTGTTTTCAACCAGCAGTACGCCGTCTGCGAGGAGGACTGGAACCAGCAGGCCTCCCGGTCCACCGGCGAAGCGAATATGGTCCGCTACATGCGCTACGCCAACGTCAACCCCAAGATGCTGGACGAAGACGGCAATCTTGTGGACGATCCCAGCTTTAAGGCCGTCAACGACGGCGTTTCCGTCTACGTCGGCGGCACCCGCTGGACCGAGGTGGAGTCCTTCGCAAACTCCGGCCCCAGCGATCGGCATGTGGTCATCGACTACGCTACCGGTGCCATCCATTTCGGCGACGGAAAGAATGGTGCCATCCCCGGCAATGGCCAGAACATCACCGTTTCCTACTCTGTGGAGCGCGAGGGCTTCCTGGCGGTCTCCAATGCCATCAAGAACACCATGGCGAAGATCAACGAACTGGAGGGCACCGATCGCGATGCCCATGTCTACTCCAGCTACGAGACAGCAGGCTTTATCAGCAAGATGGCCGACCGGGATGCCAACGAGTGGTACGACGGCCTGACCATCCATCCCTACTCCGGCGATCCCGGCGGCTCCGGCGACCGGTTCTATGACTCCGCCATGGCTCTGGCGGAAAATGCAGGCATCCGCAAGGTCCAGGAGTATGTGGACATGATGCCCGCCGACAAGGTCCCCGTCATCTCCGAGTACGGCATCTTCCGCTCCACGGATCCTCTGGTCCGCTCCCAGACCCACGCCATCTACATCGCCAAGGTGCTGATGGAGTATGTCCGCCTGGGCAGCCCCTACATCCAGAAGCACTGTCTGGTGGACTGGTACTCCTCCGGTGCCGACTCCCTGGGTCCCACCCAGCAGGCCGTCATCCAGGCCGTGCCCGGCGCGGGTGCCGACACCGTCACCGGCGAGGGCAGCTTCAGCTTCTTCTCCACCCCCTCTGCCCATGTGTTCCAGATGCTGAACACGGCATTTGGTGACACCGTCGTTTCCACCAGCTTCAGCACCGAGCCCACCATGGCCAACGGCGCGAAGACCCTGTCCGCCCTGGCCTCCGTGGACGCTGACAGCAACATCTACATCGCCATCGTCAACGCCAGCCGCGAAGAGGACTACCCCCTGGAGCTGGATCTGCGGGGCATCTCTGCCGAGGGCGCATCCGTTTCCATCCTGGCTCTGACCGCCGATTCCTATGCCGCCCAGAATTCCCCCGAAAATCCCAACGCCGTGACCGTTCAGGAACTGACCATCCCCGTGGAGGGCGGCAAGGTGGCAGGCATCATCCCCAGGCACACCTTCGTGGTCCTGAAGCTGGATCCCGTGGGCGAGCTGGATGATTCCACCGTGGTCTCCGGCTTCACCGTGGACCGCACGGACCTGCCCACTAAGGGCGGCGATGTGACCGTGGCCATCACCGGCCGGAATCTGCCCGACGGAATCCTGATCAAGTGCGGCGACATGAGCGCGTCCACCACCGGCGATTCCATCCGCCAGACCGCCGTTCTGACCCTCCCCGCCAATGAGACCGAGGAAAATGCCGTTTACGATCTGCAGTATAGCCTGGACGGCGAGACGTTCCAGGGCGAGCTGACTGTGACCGTTGTGGTCAACCGCTATGACCCCGACGACGATTCCCGTGATATCCATGTATCCCTGCTGACCGCCACCGCCGGCGACTGGCAGACCGGCTACGAGGCCACCGAGGGTCCCGCCGCGCTGGTCCTGGACGGCGACCAGGGCACCATCTGGCACACCGACTGGTACGGAACCAGCCGCGCCAACCACTGGATCCAGTTTGAGATCAACGGAGATTATATCGTAGACGGTCTGCGCTGCCTGCCCCGCCAGGGTGGCAGCACCAACGGCACCATCACCGAGTACGAGATCCAGATCTCCGATGACGGCGTGAATTTCCGCACCGTGACCTCCGGCCAGTGGGAGAACAGCCGCAGCTGGAAGAACGCGGTCTTTGGCGGTGTTCAGGCAAAATTCGTCCGTCTGGTGGCCCTGGATGCAATTACCGACAATTCCTATGTCTTTGCCTCCGCCGCCGAGATCCGCCTGACCGGCAAAAAGATCGAGGATCATACCCACAGCTATGAGGCCGTGGTGACGGCCCCCACCTGCACCGAGGGCGGTTATACCACCTACATCTGTGAATGCGGCGAGAGCTACGTTGCCGATGAGGTTGATGCTCTGGGCCACGACTGGAAGGGTCTGGAGTGTACCCGCTGCGATGCAAAGCGAGAGAATCCCTTCACGGATGTTCCTGAGGGTTCTTTCTACATCGATCCCGTCCTGTGGGCCGTGGAAAAGGGCATCACCACCGGCGCAACTGCAACCACATTTAATCCCAACGGCAACTGCCAGCGGGCCCAGGTGGTCACTTTCCTGTGGCGTGCTGCAGGTTCCCCTGAGCCCACCAAGACTGAGAATCCCTTCACCGACGTGAAGGAAAGCGACTTCTACTACAAGGCCGTCCTCTGGGCAGTCGAAAAGGGTGTCACCAACGGTCTGACTGCCACCGAGTTTGGTCCCTTCACTCTTTGCAACCGCGCTCAGGTTGTCACCTTCCTGTGGCGTGCCATGGGCAGCCCCGAATCCACCGCTGATGTTGCCTTCACCGATGTCCAGTCCGGCCAGTTCTACAGCACTGCTGTCGCCTGGGCTGTGGAGAACAACATCACCAACGGCATCTCTGCCACCGAGTTCGGCGTGGGCGGCATCTGCAACCGTGCCCAGGTGGTCACCTTCCTGTATCGCACCCTCGCATAATTTTCCCGCATAACCCATAAAAAGGCCCTGAAATCGAAAGATTTCAGGGCCTTCCTTTTCTTTGACAGGGCTTGGGATACCGTTTTCGCTGGCGGCATGTGCGGCGGCAATATCGTGAATATGTCTAAAAAAAGTTCAAAAAACTGTGCAAAAAAACAGTGGGACACAACCTTTTCCCGTATGCTATAATACTCATAACCCTCTGGTGAAAAATACCAGCCGGGAAAACAAGCAAGGAGGAAACAGAATGAACACAAGAAAAAGAAGTGTCGCACTGGTGCTGGCAATTGCACTGGTGTGCTCGCTGGTTGTCGCCGGCTTCTCTGCACGGGCCAACGCTGCGGATAACTATGTATCCGTAGACGCCCTGGCAGACAACGGCACGGCAGCCCCCGCAAAGGATGCGGTGGTCCCTGATGCGAACCAGTATCAGTACCACAAGAAGGGTCTTTCCGCATTCTGCCATTTCGGCCCCAATACGTTCAACGAGATCGAATGGGGTGAGAACTACGGCAGCAAGACTCCCGATCAGATCTTCAAGCTCGAAGAGAACTTCGATGCCGAGCTGCTGGTCCGTTCCCTGAAGGAGGCCGGCTTCGGCACCCTGATCGTGACCGCCAAGCATCACGACAGCTTCTGCATCTGGGACAGCGCCTACACCACCTACAAGTCCAGCGAGTCCAGCTACGGCTCCTATGACTACGACGGCATGGGCGGCGACGTGCTGGCAGAGATCTCTGCCGCCTGCACCAAGTACGACCTGAACATGGGCCTGTACCTGTCCCCCTGGGACATCCACGACCCCGCCTACGGCTACTACACCACCGACGGCTACGGCGGCAATGCAAATTCCGACGCCATCGACTACAACGACTACTACAATGCCCAGCTCGAAGAGATCCTGAGCAACCCCATCTACGGCAACGACGGTCACTTCACCGAGGTCTGGATGGACGGTGCCAAGGGCAGCGGTGCCAACGCCCAGGATTACGACTTCCCCAGATGGTTCGAGACCATCCAGAAGTACGAGGGCAAGGCCGCCGGCTATGAAGCCGATGCCATGCTCTTCGGCGCCGAGGCCTACACCGGCGTCCACTGGATCGGCAACGAGTCCGGCTACTCCAACGAGGAGACCTGGGCCAAGGCCGTGGCTGACAAGTCCAGCAACACCCTGAACACCAACCTGGCCGATCACACCGCCAAGGGCTGGTCCAACGGCAACATCTGGACCGTCCCCGAGGCCGACTCCAAGATCACCGCCGGCTGGTTCTGGGGCAACTCCAAGAAGACCCCTGCCACCATGGCAGACCTGGCCAACCGCTACTTCACCTCCGTCGGCTACAACTCCGTCATGCTGCTGAACATCCCCCCCAACGATCAGGGCTCCGTGGATGAGCAGATCCTGGCCCGGGTCGCCGAGTTCGGTGAGGCCGTTTCCGGCACCTTCGCCAGCAACAAGGCCGCAAATTCCGAGATCTCCGCCACCGAGGTCCGCGGCAATGACATCGCCTACTCTCCCGCCAACCTGCTCGACGGCGATCCTCTGACCTACTGGACCGTCGAGGACAGCACCACCACCGGCTCCGTCCTCATCGACCTGGGCAAGGTCACCACCTTCGACGTGGTCTCCATCGAGGAATCCATCGAGTTCGGTCAGCGCATCACTTCCTTCAAGATCGAGTACAGCAACGACGCCGAGAACTGGTCCACCATGAAGACCGGCTCCACCATCGGTGCCAAGAGACTGGTCCGTACCGCCCCCGTCAAGGCTCAGTACGTCAAGATCACCGTCTCCACCGCCGACAAGGGCGTTTACACCTACTCCGGCTCCAACACCGCAGCCAAGGGTTCCGTCCCCATGCTGGCTGAGGTCGGCATCTACAAGGCCGCCGAGGGCTTCTCCCTGGGCTCCGGTGCCCCCGACGGCATGGAGGTCATCGACGAGCGTGACTCCAAGTTCCGCTTCACCGGCTCCTGGAACAACGAGTCCGGTCCCCAGTTCCCCATTGAGCAGACCGGCAAGTGGTGCAACCGCGGCGCAGGCTTCACCGTCAGCTTCACCGGCTCCAAGATCTACCTGGTGGGTACCATCGATCCCGCCCACGGCACTGCCGATGTGACCGTTGACGGCCAGACGACCTCCATCAACACCTGGGCATCCTCCCGTGCCCTGGGCCAGGTCATCTACACCTCTCCCGATCTGCCCCACGGCGATCACACCCTGACCCTGAATGCCACCGGCACCATCGGTATTGACGGTGCTTACGTCATCAACAACGGCGGCGTGGGCATGATCGGCATCGAAAGTGCCAAGTACAACATGAACGAGGACGAGACCATGACCGTCAAGCTGGTCCGCGTGGGCGGCTCCACCGGCGCAGCCACCGTCACCCTGTCTCCCAACCCCGGCTCCGCGGTTCAGGGTGACTTCGACACCGAGCTCATCACCACCGTCACCTTCGCTGAGGGCGAGACCGAGAAGACCGCTCCCGTCCGTACCAAGCGCAACACCAACGCCACCGGCGATCAGTATTTCACCGTCGAGCTGTCCTCTGACATGGCCGATGTGATCCTGGGCTTCAACACCGTGGCCCGCATCACCATCCTGGACACCGAGACCCACGGCGGCGGCACCGTGACTCCCGATCCCGAGCCTGAGCCCGAACCCGCCAACGGCCAGTATACCGCCGACAACCGCTTCGCATTCCCCGCTGAAGGCAGCGCGACCCTGGAATTCGACCTGCTGGAGCTGCACAACGATTCTTCCGATGACGGTTGGGGTCCCTGGCCCCTGAAGGTTGCTGACGGCGACTGGGCAACCGGCGGCAAGTATGTCGACAGCCTGAACCAGAACGATACGGCTCATCTGTACTACACCGCCGAGGCCGGTACCTACAACTGCACCGTCTACTACAGAAGCGGCGATAGCCGCAACAGCATTAAGTGGTCTGAGGTTGACAACAAGATCACTGCCGACGAGGTTACTGCCGGTGCCAGCGATAGTGCTGCCGAAACCCACGAGGCCACCTTCACCATCGAGGTCGTGACCGCAGGCGAGGGCAAGCTGGTCTTCGCAGGCGGCGAGAACAAGGGTCCCCAGATCGACAACATCGTGATCACCCGCGGCTCCTGATGACGCGATACGAAGATCTGCCTGAAAATGGAGGAATACAAATGAAGAACAACCGAAATTTCCGCAGAATGTTATCGATTCTGCTGGTTTTGGCCATGCTGCTGCCCTGCATCAGCATTCCGGCCTTCTCCCAGGATCTGCCCTGCGCGGAAGATGGCTGCTCCGGTAAGTACCGCAGCGGCATCTGCTCCGCAGCAGGCCATCTGGAAGCTGCCCCTCTGGAGGGCGGCGTCTACAAGATCAGCAACGCGGGCCAGCTCTACTGGTTTGCCGCCCTGGTCAATGGCGGCGAGGTTGACGCCGATGCCGCGCTGACCGCTGACATCACCATCGACACCGATCTGGCCTGGACTCCCATCGGTCTGTACACCAGCGGCAGAGAATATGTCGCATACGCCGGCACCTTCGACGGCGCAGGCTACACCATCTACGGCCTGACCTATGACAACACCGCTTATAACGGCCGAAACGCCGCCTTCGTCGGCACCCTGGACACCGACGGTACCGTCAAGGACCTGACCATCGCCGAGGCCACCATCAACGGTGCCACCGAGATCGGCGGCATCGTCAGCCATAACTATGGCACCGTCTCCGGCTGCACCATCTCCGGCTCCGTCACCGGTACCGGTGCCACCGGCGGCATCGTCTGCCGCAACCTGGGCACCATCGAAAATTGTGTGAACACCGGTTCCGTCACCGGTGCCACCACCGGCGGCATCGCCGCTGAGAACAACGGCGAGATCATCGCCTGCGTCAACTCCGGCGCGGTCAACGGCACCAACTCCGTCGGCGGCATCGTCGGCATGAACGACGGCCTTGTGGACGGCTCCCGGAACACCGCCGATGTGACCGCTGCCGGCACCCATGTGGGCGGCGTGGTCGGCAACCTGGTGGGCGGCGAGATCGCAGCTTCCGGCAACCAGGGCAATGTCACCGGCGCATCCGATTACATCGGCGGCGTGGCCGGTGCCTGCCTGGGCGCAGCCATCACCGAGAGCTACAACTCCGGCTCCGTCACCGGTGCAGAGAAGTCTGAGGCGGTCGGCGGCGTGGTCGGTGCCATCGACGGCACCAACAATGCCAAGAGCACCCTCACCAGCGTCTACAATACCGGCAAGGTCTCCGGCCGCAGCTGGGTCGGCGGCATCGCCGGTGTCAGCGGCTACCAGAAGACTCCCATGACCGTGGAAGTCCAGAACGCCTACAACACCGGCTCCGTCTCCGGCACCTCCAAGGTCGGCTCAGTGGTCGGCACCCTGAGCAAGGGCACCGTCACCGGCACCTACTACCTGACCGGCTCTGCCCAGAACACCGTCAGCGGTGCCACCGCCGCCTCCGCCGAGGAGTTCGCCTCCGGTGAGATCGCTGCCAAGCTCAACGAGTACTCCAACGTCTGGTATCAGACTCTGGATCTGCCCGGCCTGGAGCCCGATGCATCCCCCGTCCTGGACGCCACCCACGGCACCATCTACTACGGCTACTGCGACTGCTCCGACTACGGCTACACCAACCGTGAGAATTACGAGGAGCCCGGCGACCATGTGGACGAGGACGGCAACATGATCTGCGACAAGTGCGGCGCAATCCTGGGCGAGGTCCACGAGCACGAGTTCGGCGAATGGGTGCGCACCAAGGAGCCCACCTGCTCCGAGTTCGGCGAGGAGACCCGCATCTGCTCCATCTGTAATTATCCCCAGAAGCAGCGCATCGAGAAGCTGCCCCACACCGAGGAGATCATCCCCGGCACCCCCGCAACCTTCGACGAGCCCGGCATGACCGACGGCAAGAAGTGCTCCGTCTGCGGCGAGATCACCCAGCAGCAGGAGGTCGCCCCCGTCCGTGATTACAACGAGGGTATCATCCCCCTGAACACCCTGAACATCTCCTGCGGTGACTGGGAGCGCAACGGCGGTGCTTCCGAGGGTCCCGCCGAGCTGGCTGTGGACGACAACATGAACACCATGTGGCACACCGACTGGTACGGCACCAGCAACGAGAACCACTGGTTCCAGTTCGAGCTGACCGAGGACTACCTGGTCAACGGCCTGCGCTACAAGCCCCGCCAGACCGGTAACTCCAACGGTACCATCACCGGTTATGAGATCCAGGTCTCCAACGACGGCGTGAACTTCGAGACCATCGCCTCCGGCGATTGGGCCAACGACAGAACCTGGAAGGTCGTGGAGTTTGACGCACAGGATGTCAAGTATGTCCGCCTGGCTTCCACCGCCTCCTACTGCGAGAACGCTTCCATCGTCTGCGCCTCCGCTGCCGAGATCCGCATCACCGGCTACAAGGCCGGCGAGCAGCCCCACGAGCACGCCTTCGGCGAGTGGACCACCACCACCGAGCCCACCTGCACCGAGAAGGGCGAGGAGACCCGCTCCTGCGAGTGCGGCGAGACCGAGAAGCGCGAGATCGAGGCCCTGGGCCACGACTTCGTCAACGGCGACTGCAGCCGCTGCGATGCCGTTCTGGAGTCCAAGTTTGAGGATGTTCCCGCCGGTGCATTCTACTTCGATCCCGTTGCCTGGGCCGTGGAGAAGGGCATCACTACCGGTGCAACTGAGACCACTTTCAACCCCAACGGCAACTGCCAGCGTGCCCAGGTGGTCACCTTCCTGTGGCGTGCCGCAGCCTCCCCCGAGCCCACCAAGAATGAGAACCCCTTCACCGACGTGAAGGAGTCCGACTTCTACTACAAGGCAGTCCTGTGGGCCGTGGAGAAGGGCATCACCAACGGTCTGACCGCCGACACCTTCGGTCCCTTCGAGCTGTGCAACCGCGCTCAGGTCGTTACCTTCCTGTGGCGTGCCATGGGCAGCCCCGAATCCACCGCTGATGTCAGCTTCACCGACGTCCAGCCCGGTCAGTTCTACTCCACCGCTGTGGCATGGGCCGTGGAGAACAACATCACCAACGGCATCTCCGCCACCGAATTCGGCGTGGGCGGCACCTGCAACCGCGCCCAGGTCGTCACCTTCCTGTACCGCACCTACGAGAACTAATTCCTAATTCGCACTTTGGGCCCCGGCGAAAGCCGGGGCCCTTTTTGCATGGGTGGGAATCTCCAGCGGAACGGTTCCATAGAATGTTCCAGGGGAGGAGGGAGCGGCATGAAACAGGAAGGAAACGTACGCATCGAGATCGTGGACCCAAACCGTCCTGTGGCGGTGGAGCGGCTGCTGCGGCAGATCGCAGCGCAGAAGCTGGGCAAATCATGAAGATCGCGGCATACTGCCGTGTTTCCACGGACAAGCAGGAGCAGGCGGAGAGCCTGCGGCATCAGAAGGAATTTTTCACGGAGTTTGCACGACGCAATGGACATGAGCTGGTGGGGCTTTACGCGGACGAGGGCATCAGCGGCACGAGTCTGAAAAAGCGGGAGGCATTCAAGCGGCTCCTGCTGGATGCGGAAACGGGGCTTTTCCGGCTGGTGGTGGTCAAGGACATTAGCCGCTTTGCCCGAAATACCGTCGATGCCCTGCAAAGTGTGCGCAAGCTCAAGGCGTTGGGGATCTCCACGGTCTTTTTGACGGCGAATATGGATTCCATGGGGGACGGAGAATTTCTCTTGACCCTCTTTTCCGCCATGGCCCAGGAGGAGAGCCACAACCTCAGCAAGCGGGTCAAGTGGGGCAAGAAGATCAACGCCGAAAAGGGCCGGGTGCCGCCCAGGGTCTTCGGCTATGACAAGCTGGACAATTTCACCCTGGCCCCCAACGATGGGGAGGCCCGGACCGTGCGGAAAATTTTCTCCCTCTATGTGGAGGGCGGTCTGGGGTGCCGGACCATCAGCATGGAACTGAACCGGGCAGGGGACCGGACCAAAATGGGCGGCGAATGGAACGCCAGAGGGGTCCGCCGGGTGCTGGGGAATCCCCTTTACTGCGGGAAGCTGGTGAACCACAAATATGAGGTCGAGGATTTTCTCACCGGGAAGCAGGTCAGCATCCCCCAGGAGGAGCAGTTTGTCCACCACCGCCCGGAGTGGGCCATCGTGTCGCCGGAACAATTTCAGCGGGCCCAGGAGATTATGGCGGAACGCCGGGTGAAATACGACTCCGGTGAGCCCTTCCGCGGGGGCCGGTACAGCGGGAAGCACCTCTTTTCCACCCTCATCAAATGCGACCATTGCGGACGGTCCTTTACCCGGAAATGCTATACTTATGTCAATACCCGCGTGTACTGGCGGTGTGTCACCAATGACCAGTACACTGCGCAAGCCTGTGAAAACCGGGTGATCCTGGATGAGTCAGAATTACTGGGGGCGTTGCGCGATTACATCACCGCAATGATCGGGGACCGGGAGGCTTTTATGGACAGTGTCCTCGCAGGGCTGGAGGATGCAGACCCGGCCCAGGACAGAGCGGCGCTGGAAGCCCGACGGAAAAGGCTTCAGGTGAAGCGCGACCGCTATCAGGAGATGTACGCAGGCGACCTGATCTCCATGCCGGAGCTCAAAGAAAAGCTCAATGCCATTGCGCAGGAGCTGAATGCCTTGCAGGCGGAGCACGAAGCCATCGCCCGCACAGCCGACCGGGAGTCAATGCTTCCACTGCGACGCCGGGAGATCTCGCGGTTCCTGGATTTTGAGACCGTTACCAACGCGGACCTGCGCCAGCTCGTGGACCATATATCGGTAAACAAGGATGGAATGGTGCGGGTGATCCTGAAAAAACTTCATGAAGTGACCTGAGGCCGGACCCCCGTGGGGCCCGGCCTTTTGTGCTGAAAAATGCAAAACCGCTGATTCTGTCCGGTTGGGCCGGTGGGCCGATGGGCACCGCGAATTGGTGGCAATGGTGGAGGTGCTGGATCCCATGGTGCTGGGGAGCCGGGTGTGCCCGGTGCAGGTGTGCGAGCCCTGCTCACTGACCATCCCCACGGATGTCCAGGCGGTGTTTGGGGACGATCTGGTGCTGGGGGGCGACAAGCAGCGGCTCTTCGTGACCCTGGGGCAGTTCTCCATCATCCGGCTGGAGAGGCCCGCCCAGCTCATCGTGCCGGTGCTGGACTACGCCATCCCCACCAAGGAATGCTGCTCTGACCCCGTGGGCTGTGCCGAGGACCCCTGCGCCCTCTTTGACAAGGTGCCCTTCCCGGCGGAGGCCTTCACCCCCACAGGCTGCGACAAGCCGGGAGACTGCTACCAGACCCTCTGACGGATCAATCGTAGGGGCGACCCTTGCGGTCGTCCCTGTCCCCGACATGCATGTCGGGGTGGGCTGCCGCAAGGGCAGCCCCTACGCGGCGATCTCAGGGGTTATTTTGATATAAAATCAGCCGGAGCGAAAGCTCCGGCTGGTTTGTTGTTATTTGGCGCACCGCAAAGGGCAGTCCGGGATGGAACATTCCTTTTTGCCGCAATAGAGGATGTTTTTCAGAGCCTCCCGGTCCTGGGTCTCCAGGGGGCGGTAAAATTTCGTCAGGAACCAGTCCAGCACCCGGTCCAGCTCCTGGGGCGGGTCCAGCTGCCAGTCAAAGCCGTGATGGCAGAACGGATCGATGGCCCGGTCCTGCTCCTGGTCCAGAATGGCGAATGCGCACCAATCTCTCAGACGGATCTCAACGGGGGGCTGCCGCAGACGCACATCGAAGTTGTAGCCGTCGCTATAGGAACCCTTGTCGGCGGCAAAATAGAGGGTGTGGCCTGAGGGGAGGACCTTATTCCATTCGTTGCCTTTTTTCCGGAAGCCCAGGGGCTTGAGGACCGCCGTGATCCGGGCGAGCCAGACCTTGCGGTGCTCCTTGATGATACCGAGAAGTGCGTCCTTATCGGTGCCGTGATACTGCCCGTATACGGCGGCGATCTGTTCGGCGGCATCGGGCTCCACTGCCTCGGTGCAGAGGGGGATCATAAAGCGCAGGGCGGATCGGGATTCGTCGATTCCCAATTCCCGAAGAGAATTCTCGTCTCCACGCATACGGGCGAAGGCCGTGGAGGCGAAGCCGTAGAAGATGCGGATACCCTCCCCGGCGGGCTCCAGATTGACAAAAAACGCGGTAAGTTCCGTATTGGGTCGGCAAAAGCGAAGAGGATTTTTCGCGCTCAGGTTTTTGCCCTGGGCGGGTCAGGTAGCTTCCAGAAAGCCCGCCTGGGTCAGGGCTTCGCGGTACTGCGCCGCCAGAGCCAGGGCCCCATCGGTCCAGATGTATCTGCTCAGACGCTGCTTGTGTTCGTCAATGGCTGCTTGCCAGTCCATGGAAATTCCTCCTTATTCGACAGATTTCAGAGCCTCCGCCATGTTGATCTTTTCCAGCTGGAAATACATGACCGCGTCCACGATCAGCGCCGCCACGATGGTCAGCACCGCCGAGATCACATAGCTCTTAAAGTGGATGATGTTGCCGAACCAGACCATGTCGATGCGCACATAGCCCATGACCGCCGCGTGGAGCCACTTGCCGCCGAAGAGGCCCAGGAAGGTGCCCATGGCGGTCAGGGCGAGATTCTCCTTGAACACATAGCTGCCGGTCTCCCGGGCGTTGAAGCCCAGGACCTTGATGGTGGCGATCTCCCGGATGCGCTCTTTGATGTTGATGTTGGTCAGGTTGTAGAGCACGATGCCCGCCAGCAGTCCCGCGCAGATGACGATGAGCACGATGACCGCATCCAGGGCATCCATCATGCTGCCCACCTGTCCGGCGGTGTCGGCGTTGATGTTCACATTCAGCACACCGCTGTAGCCGGTGATGGCAGCACCCAGCTGGTGCAGATCCTGCTCCGCCGCCGCCAGCACCAGGGCGGACTGTTCCTCGGGGGAGCGGTCCCACTGCTCCCGCAGGGTGGAGCCGGAGACGATGGCGTAGTTGTACACATGGTTGTCGTAGATGCCCGACACGGTCAGCTCCAGCTCTTCCATGTCCGAGGTCCGAAGGGTGATTCGGTCGCCGATGGCGATGTCCATGTTCTGGGCCACGCCGATGGAGAGGACCACCTCGTTTTCTGCGGGCATGGCAACATCTTTATCGCCGCTGTGCAGGTCGATGACACCCTCCAGGTCCGCGTCGGAAGCCAGAAAGTAGACATTTTTCACGCTGTTGTCGAAATACAGGTCCACGCTGCCCTGCTCGCAGAAGAGGACCCGGTCCGTCTGCCCCTGGATCCCGGAGCGGAAATCCTCCTGCTCCTCCTTGGTCAGGGGATCGGCAAAGGTGACGGCCATATCGTAGACGGTGACCTCACCGAACTGCTTGTCGGTGATGCCCTTGATGGAGTCCTGCAAGCCGAAGCCCGTCACCAGCAGCGCAGTGCAGCCGCCGATGCCCAGAAGCATCATGGCAAGCCGCTGCTTGTAGCGGAAGATGTTGCGGATGGCCACCTTGTTCAGGAAGCTCATGCGCTTCCAGAAGGCCATGTTCTCGAAGAACAGGGCCTTGCCCGCGGCGGGGGCCTTGGGCCGGATCAGCTCCGCGGGGACCTCCTTCAGCTCCCGGCGGCAGCAGTACCAGGTGACCAGACCGGTCAGACCGGTGTAGCTGACGAAGATGAAGATGAAGGTGGGCAGGTCATAGCTCAGGGTAAGCTGGGGGGAGAAATTGTACATGATGCAGTAGGCATACCAGATGATGGCGGGGAACACAAAGCAGCCAAGCCCCAGACCCAGCACACAGCCCACCAGCGAGGCGGAGACGGAGTAGCCCAGGTACTTGCCCATGATGGACCGGGGAGAATAGCCCAGGGCCTTCAGAACGCCGATCTGGGTCCGCTCCTCGTCGATCATGCGGGTCATGGTGGTGATGCACACCAACGCCGCCACCGCCAGGAAGAACACGGGGAAGATTTTTGCAACACCGGCCACGATGTCGGAGTCGCTTTCAAAGACCACATAGCCCAGGTTCGTGTTTCTCGTCAGGGCGAAGATGTCGGGCTCCTCCAGATCGTCGATGGTCTGGCGGGCATCCTGGAGCTGCAATCTTGCATCCTCCAGCTCCGCTTCCGCATCAGAAAGCTCCTGCATGGCCTTTTCCTTTTCGGCTTCAAAGGTGGCGCGGCCCTCGGCCAGCTCCTTTTCGGCCTCCTCCAGGGCAATCAGACCGGCCTCGGCCTCGGCCCGGCGTTGGTCCAACTGCTTCTGGCCCTCTTCCAGCTGCAGCTCGCCCGCTTCGATCTGGGCCTCTGCGGCGGCAAACTGACTGTCGGCGTTGATGCGGCCCTGCTCCAGCTCCCGGAAGCCCAGCTCGATGGTCTCGATGCCGTTGGCAAGCATGGTCTGGGTGGCGAGAAGCTCATTTTTCTGGGCCAGGACCTCCTCGTACTGCTTTTGGACCTGGGCCTGGGTGGCCAGAAGCTCGTCCCGCTGGGCGGTGTATTCCTCAATCTGGGCGTTCAGGTCGTCCACACCGGACTGCAGATAGGTAAGAGTCGTCTCGTCCGCACCGGCGGAGATGGCGGCATCCAGTGTCCGCTGGGCCGCATCCCGGGAGGTCTCCAGAATGGGCAGCATCACCTGGATCAGGGACAGGCCCGATTCGATCTGGCTCAGGCCGCTCTCCAGCTGGGCCAGGCCGCTCTCGATCTGAATGAGGCCCGCATCCACCTGCTGCTTGCCCGCCAGGGCTTCCTTGTAATTTTTCATGAGCTCGGCACTGCCCTCGGTGAGCTGGGCGTAGGTCTCCGAGCGGGTGTTGGCCAGGGTCAGACGGCTCTGGGCCAGGGCGGCCCGGGATTCGGTGATGGTCTTCTGGGCCTCGTCCATCTGCACGAGACCGTCTTCCAGCAGCTTCCGGTTGTCCGCCAGCTGCCGCTCGCCGTCTTCAAGCTCCAGCTCGGCCTTGTTCAGCTCCAGCAGGGCCTCGTCCCGGGCATCCCGGAATTCGGCCACGCCGTCTAAGTATTCGCGCATGCCGTCGGCGTATTCGTCCTCAGCCTCGGCGACCACGGTTTCATAGCGGCGCTGGGCCAGAGGCTCGCAGAGGACCTCCAGCCGTTCGGCCATGCGGTCCATGGCATTGTCGTATGCATCGGAGTAGACCCTGTGCTCGCCCTCCAGGGTCAGGTTGATCTCCGTATAAACTTCCTGCTCGATGCCGGACATGGGGATGTAGCCGTAGGCGGAGATGGCACCGCTGCCGATGGAGGTGGAGCCACGCTGCATGTTCAGATACATGGGAGAGCTGACGGTGCCGACGATGGTATAGGCATCGTAGGCAAAGGCATCCAGGGTGGCTTCCTTGTTGTTTTGGGAGATGTACAGGGTCTTGCCGATGATATTTTTGTCGAAGAAGTAGCCCTCCACCAGACATTCGTCCGGGGCGGCGGGCATCCGTCCCGCGTCCAGGGCGGGGAGGTTCAGCCGCTCCGGGATGGACATGAGCTTGAAGGCGGAATCCTCCTCGTTGCCCATGTGCACCAGCACATCCAGGGAGATGGTGCCCTCGCAGTCGGCGATGCCCTCGGTCTGTGAAAGGGCCAGCACATCGTCCCCGGTCCAGCCGTAGCTGTTCATGACCTGCACATCGAACATGTTCTGCCGGTCCGTGTAATCCTGGACCGTGGCGACCATGTCCACCTTCGTGACCTTCAGGCCAGTGAACAATCCCGCGCCCAGGGCGATGATGGCGATGATGGCGATATAGCGGCCCAGGGAATGGCGGATGGTCTGGGTCAGGTTCCGCCGCATCATATTCTTTCTTCTCATTACCATTCGATCTCCGAAATGTCCATGGGGTTGGGATTCGTGGTGACGGAGGCCACGGTGCCGCTGTGGACCCGGATGACCCGGTCAGCCATGGCGGTCAGGGCGGCGTTGTGGGTGATGATGATGATGGTCATGCCGGTTTTCCGGCCCGTGTCCTGCAGAAGCCGCAGGATGGCCTTGCCGGTGTTGTAGTCCAGGGCGCCGGTGGGCTCATCGCAGAGCAGGAGCTTGGGATTTTTCGCCAAAGCGCGGGCGATGGCCACGCGCTGCTGCTCGCCGCCGGAGAGCTGGCTGGGGAAATTCTTCATCCGGGCTCCCAGACCCACGTCCTGCAGCACCTGGGCCGCATCCAGGGGATTTTTGCAGATCTGATTTGCCAGCTCCACATTTTCCAGGGCCGTCAGGTTGCCCACCAGATTGTAAAACTGGAAGACGAAGCCCACATCCTCCCGGCGGAACTCCGTCAGCTGCCGCTTGTTCAGGGCGGAGATCTCCCGGCCGTCCAGAGTCACACGGCCCGTGGTCAGGGTGTCCATGCCGCCCAGAATGTTCAGCAGGGTGGTCTTGCCCGCGCCGGAGGGGCCCACAATGACCACCAGCTCGCCCTTTTCCACGGTGAAGCTGGCATCGTGGAGGGCGTTGATGGAGACCTCGCCCATGTGGTAGGTCTTTCCGACATTTTCAAATTCAACAAAGGACATAACATCACTCCAGAAGATTTTTTACTATCATATCACAAGCAAGGGGCAATTACAAATTACGAATTACAAATTATAAATTGGAAGCGGAATCATTTGTAATTTGTAATTTTGAATTTGTAATTAGATAATGATTACCCGCCGTTTTGGCTCCATTCCTGCCGGTTCGATGTTATCTGCGAAGAGGCCGTAGAGGTCATTGCACCGCTGCTCGAGGGCCCACTGGGGGGAATCTATGCGCTGGCCTACATTATATAATGTGGTGTGTTCCTTGGCGATGTGGAGCACCTGCCGGCCCCGCTTGGTAAAGCCTAAAATTCGGGCGTAGGGGGCGGGGGAGCGGAGGTCTTCAGCCGTCAGGCCCAGGAAGGCGCACATCATCATCCGGTCCAGCCGGGTCCGGGTGTACCGCTTGGATTTGACGGCGGTGAGGATCTCCTCCAGGGTATTCTTTTGGCGGCACTCGTGCATGAATTTCCGCCACAGACCCTCGGAGCCGTAGGGCAGGGCCTCAAACTCGGCATCGGTCATGGTCCGAAGCCGGGCAAGCACCGCTTTTTCGCCCAGGGCCAAAGTGTGGACGGCGGCTCCGTTGAAAAGCTCCGTGGGGACATAAGGCCGGAAATCCTGCCCGGTTTCGATCAGAGCCCGCAGGGCGGTGGCGGAGGGGTTCTCCGGGTCCGCCTGCAAGTCGTGGTAGCTGCCTGCCCGGTGGATGGGGGCGGGGACCATGGGGCAGCCCTGGGACAGCATGGCCTTGCAGTATTCCACCGCCAGAATGTCGTTGGGGGACATGAGGAGCGAATTGTCCGCGCCCATGTCGAGAAGGGCCTTGGCCCGGGCGGCGGGGAAGCTCAGCCCCGCGTCCAGATGCCGCCGCAGATGCTCCGGGAAGTCGGGGGAGAGGAGGGCCCGGGCGGTGGCGGTCAGATTTTCCACATCCGGGTGCTCCGCGCCGAAGGACATCTCATGGCAGAATTTTCCCAGAATCGACACGGCACCGGCGGCAAAGCCCTCGGCGGAGCTCAGGGCATACTGCACCGGAAGCTCCAGCACCAGGTCCGCACCGGACAGAAGCGCGGCCCGTGCCCGCAGGCCTTTGTCAAAGATGGCAGGGTAGCCCCGCTGGACAAAATTACCGCTCATGAGGCAAACAACCGCAGTTTCCGGCCCGGAAAGCTCCCTTATCCTGGAGATTTGCTTGGCGTGGCCCAGGTGCATGGGGTTGTATTCACATAGGATACCGACAATTTTCATAAAATTTTCCCATCCGTCAAAGAAAAGACTTGTTAATTTGGTAAAGTTGTTATAGAATAGGGTTAGCTACATACTAGCACAAAACTGAGCAAAAGAAAAATGAATTTTTTTAGGAGGCAGATTCCAATGAACATTCTGATCATCAACGCCGGCTCCTCTTCCCTGAAGTATCAGCTGATGGACCCCGAGACCGGCGTCGTGTCCGCCAAGGGCCTGTGCGAGCGTATCGGCATTGACGGCCGTCTGAACCACAAGGGCAGCGGCGACAAGATCGTCAAGGACATCCCCATGCCCACCCACTCCGAGGCCATTGCCGCTACCCTGGACATCCTGGTTGACCCCGTTGACGGCGTTATCAAGTCCGTCGAGGAGATCGATGCTGTCGGTCACCGCGTCCTGCACGGCGGCATGGAGTTCTTCGATTCCTGCATCATCAACGATGAGGTCATCACTGCCATCAAGAAGTGCATCCCCCTGGGCCCCCTGCACAACCCCGCCAACCTGATGGGCATCGAGGCTTGCCAGAAGGTCATGCCCACCACTCCCCAGGTCGCTGTCTTCGATACCGCTTTCCACATGACCATGCCCGCCAAGGCTTACCGCTATGCCATCCCCACTGAGTACTACAAGAACGACTCCATCCGCCGCTACGGCTTCCACGGCACCTCCCACAAGTACGTTGCCAAGCGTACCGCCGAGCTGGTTGGCAAGACCGAGTTCAAGATGGTCAACTGCCACCTGGGCAACGGCTCTTCCATGTCCGCTGTCCTGAACGGCAAGTGCCAGGATACCACCATGGGTCTGACTCCTCTGGCCGGTGTTCCCATGGGCACCCGCTCCGGCGACATCGATGCCGCTGTCGTCCAGTTCCTGTGCAACAAGTACGGCTACTCC
This sequence comes from Faecousia sp., assembly GCA_045125955.1. Lineage (GTDB taxonomy): Bacteria > Bacillota > Clostridia > Oscillospirales > Oscillospiraceae > Faecousia. The sequence continues at coordinate 25,522 of JBGVNV010000048.1, read as the reverse complement.
GTCGACGAGTGCCTGAACATCCTGAACAAGAAGTCCGGTATGCTGGCTATCTCCGGCGTTTCCTCCGACTTCCGTGATCTGGAAGACGGCGCCAAGGCCGGCAACGAGGATTGCGCTCTGGCCCGTGAGAAGTTCTGCTACGAGGTCGCCAAGTATGTCGGTGCCTACGCTGCCGCTCTGAAGGGTCTGGATGTCCTGACCTTCACCGCTGGTGTCGGCGAGAACGACTGCGCTGTCCGCGCCGCCGTCTGCGAGTACCTGGGCTTCATGGGCGTCGAGATCGATCCCGAGCTGAACAGCAAGCGCGGCAAGGAGATGGTCATCTCCACCCCCAACTCCAAGGTTCAGGTTTGGGTCGTTCCCACCAACGAAGAGCTGATGATCGCTCAGGATACCGCCGAGCTGGTCAAGGCTGCCAAGTAATTTTTCCCCATACGCACAAGGACTCCCGGAAACGGGAGTCCTTTTTATGTCTGATTCTGGTCTGTAGGGGCGACCCTCGGTCGCCCGCAGATTTTGCGAAAGCAAAATTCGTCGCCGTAAGGCGAAAGCAGTGTGAAAGCTTTGGGAAATCCGAAAACTTCGTTTTCGGCGGGCGAGCGAGGCTCGCCCCTACGTGTTTGGGGAGGATTCCAGTTCCCGGAGCAGGTTCGCCCCGGTGCACAGCCCCTCCAGGTAGGCCGCCCGCTGGTAGGCGTTCAGCAGGTCCACGATCTGGTCGGTCAGACAGTCGCTGGCTTCCATGGAAAGCTCCTCGAAAACAGGGGAGAGGTTTTTCTCCGCCAGACGGAGCCTGCCGTCATCGATGGGATTGCGGCAGGAGTAGTCGTACCAAAGGGCTTCGAGAACGGAAGACGATGGGGAATTGCCGCACTTGGATTCGTAATCTGTGATGGCGTTGAGTAGTTTTTGGGTGTATGGGTTCATGATGATTCCTCCTTTATAAGTATTTTACACACGATACGATGTAAAGTCAATACATTGTTTTAAGTGTATGGTATTCTTTATTCCGAAAAGGAGGAGAATACCAATGGGCTTCTACTATGAAAGATTGAGACAATTGCGTGAAGATGAAGGGAGAATGCTTAAGCAGGAAGTAATTGCGGAACTGCTGGGAACAACACAGCAGACATATTCCCTCTACGAACGGGGTGATCGTGAAATCCCTTTCCACCATGTTATCACCCTTGCAAAGTATTACGGTGTATCCATCGACTACATTGCGGGATTGACAAACCGGAAGAATCGGGAGTAAAATAAAGCGAAAGCTGCGTAGGGCGGGCGGCATTTGAATCAAGGTTTGATTGCCCCCGGCAATCATTGGATTATTGATTCGCTGCGCGGAGCACCACCCCGCTGACCAGGCTGGTTGAAAGGAACCGTGTCCGATTTCAAATGCATCCCCCGGTGCTTCAAGCACCGGGAAAATCCCCTCTCCCGGGGAGAGGGTGGCCCCGAAGGGGTCGGGAGAGGAATGCGGGCGGTGAGTGTTTCGATTCGGATAATCCATAGACCTCCACTGGCATTTGAATCGCGACCCCGTAGCAGGTCTATGATGCTGAGCAGACCTTTGGGTTTCTGCCCGAATTCCTCTTCCGACCCGCTTTTTCCTCACTTCGTTCGGGCGGGCCACCTTCCCCCCGGGGGAAGGGATTTTGAAGCCTTCGGCTTCTTTCGGAGTGAACTGGCCTTGTACCAATTAGCAGTGCACCGGCGGGGGCAGTGCCGCCCGCCCTACAGAATGTAAAAATTTCCACAAAAGGAGTACCAAATATGAATGTTTTAGACCGTTTTCTCAATTATGTGACCTTTGATACCCAGTCCGATGAAGCATCCAATACCTGTCCCTCCACCGACAAGCAGAAGGTGCTGGGCGAGCATCTGGTGGACGAGATGAAGGCCATCGGCATTGCCGATGCCTTCATGGACGAGAACGGCTATGTCTACGGCACCGTCCCCGGCGATCCCAGCCTGCCCACCATCGGCCTGATCGCCCACATGGACACCGCCCCCCAGGCCCCCGGTGCCAATGTCAAGCCCCGGGTCGTCGAATTCACCGGCGAGGATGTCTGCCTGAACGAGGAGCTGGGCATGTACCTGTCCGCCAGGGACTACGAGTATCTGAACAAGTGCGTGGGCAAGCATCTGGTGGTCACCGACGGCACCACCCTGCTGGGTGCCGACAACAAGGCCGGTGTGGCCGAGATCATGGCCTGCGCCGAGTACCTCATTCAGAATAAGCCCCGTCACGCCACCCTGAAGATCGGCTTCACCCCCGACGAGGAGATCGGCCGCGGCGCGGACGAGTTTGATGTGGACGGCTTCGGTGCCGACTACGCCTACACCGTTGACGGCGGCGAGCTGGGCGGCGTGGAGTATGAGACCTTCAATGCCGCCGCCGCTGTGGTCAAGGTCAAGGGCCTTTCCATCCACCCCGGTGCCGCCAAGAATAAGCTCATCAACGCAAGCCAGGTGGCCATGGAGTTCCACGCCATGCTGCCCGTCCACGAGCGTCCCGAGTCCACCGAGGGCTACGAGGGCTTCTGCATGCTGCGGGACATCACCGGGGGCATCGAGGAGGCCACCATGCACTACATCATCCGCGACCACGATGATGAGAAGTTCGAGGAGAAGAAGGACCGCTTCTACCAGATCGCCGTGTACCTGGATTCCATCTACGGCGACGGCACAGTGGAGGTGGAGATGAACGACAGCTACTACAACATGCGCCGCCAGATCGAGCCCGTCATGTATGTGGTGGACCGGGCCCGGGCCGCCATGGAGCGTCTGGGCATCACTCCCTACTCCGTCCCCGTTCGCGGCGGCACCGACGGCGCGAAGCTCAGCTACATGGGCCTGCCCTGTCCCAACCTCTGCACCGGCGGCATGAACTTCCACGGCCGCTATGAGTACGCCGTGGTCGAGGAGATGGAGTCCTGCGCCAGAATTCTGGTGGAGATCCTGACCGCCCCGGAGCTGGGCTAAGGGGAACGATATGAAGAAAATCCTTGTTCTGCTCCTGGCTCTGGTCATGCTCTGCGGCTGTACCGCCCAGCCCGCCCAGACCACCGCACCCGAAACCACCGTCCCGGAGACCACCGCGCCCCAGGTCCAGCGGGAGCTGTATGTGCTGATGTACCACAGCGTGGCCCCTGACGGCACCGAGTGCAACGCCTGGACCGTCACCGAGAGCACCTTCCGGGCGCACATGCAGTATATCCGGGATCGGGGCTACAGTGTCGTGGCTCCCAGCGATCTGGTCAGCGGCGAGCCCCTGCCCGAAAGGGCCGTGATGATCACCTTTGACGACGGCTACGCGGACAATTTCACCGCCGCGCTGCCCATTCTGGAGGAATTCCAGTATAAGGCCGTGGTGGCCCTCATCACCAGCTGTATGGAGACCAGCGACGGTGCCTTCTGGATGGACTGGGAGATGTGCCGCCAGGCCGCCCAGGGCGGATATCTGGAACTGGGTGTCCACACCCACGCCACCCACAAGTATCCCGGCATCCAGCGTCGGGAAGGGGAGAGCCGGGAGGAATACCGGGAGCGGCTGTCTGCGGACCTGGATACGGCCATCGCCCTGATCCGGGAGAAGGCGGGCATGACCCCCATCTATTTTGCCTACCCCCAGGGCATCCAGGACGAGTGGGCCACCGATCTCATCGAGGGACGCTTTCCGGTGACGGGTACCTCCTTCGTCGGTGTCAATGACCCGGCCAATGGTACCCATGACCTGATGCGTTACAATGTGGGCGAAGCCACGGACCTGACGGCCATTTTACCCTGATATGAAAGACCGCTCTTTGTGGAGCGGTCTTTTTTATGCTTGCAAAAATCGCGTTCGTTGGTATAATGATGGAAAATAGGTATGCTATATTCTGGAGGTAACATCATGGAAGAACGGATCAGCAGCAGAAAAAATCCCCTTTTGCAGCAGGTGAAAAAGCTGCTGTCCAGCCGCTCGGAGCGGCGCAAGACCGGCCTTTTCGTGGCCGACGGCACCAAGCTGCTGGAAGAAGCGGTGAAATACTGGCCCGGCCTGCAGACGGTCATCCTGACGGATGGGGTCGAAATTCAGGTCCCCGACCATGTGCGGGTGGTCCGGGTGCCGGAGGATGTGATGGCCTCCATCTCTCCTATGGAGGCCCCCCAGGGTGCGCTTTTCCTTGGAAAGCTGCCGGAGCAGACGGAATTTGTCCCGAAAAAGGGTATGCTGATCCTGGATGGCGTGCAGGACCCCGGCAACATCGGCACCATCCTGCGGACCGCCGATGCCATGGATGTTCCCGTTGTGCTCCTGGAGGGCTGTGCCGACCCCTGGAGCTGGAAGGTCATCCGCTCCACCATGGGCGCGGCCTTCCGCACCCCCGTGGTCCAGGCGAGCTGGGAGGAGGTCCTGGGCAAATGCCGGGAGGCGGGCATCCCCATCGGTGTCACCGCTCTTTCCGACCGGGCGGTGGATATCCGCTCCGCCAGGCTTTCGGACATGGCCCTGGTCATCGGCAGCGAGGGCAGGGGAGTGAGGAAGGAAGTTCTGGAAAACGCCGACCATGAGCTCATCATCCCCATGAATCCCCACTGCGAGAGCCTGAACGCCGCCATCGCCGCGGCCATCGTCATGTGGGAGATCAGAAGAAGTTGATAGTTGACAATTGACAGTTGACAGTTCGTTTTACAAAAAGTACAGAAAGGAGGCCGCGTATGCTCATACATTGGATCTGGTTCGCCACCCGGACGGGGATGGGCGACAAGATGAAGTGCGCGCTCCTTTCCCATTTTGAGGACCCGGAGGAGATTTATTTTGCTCCGGAGCTGGAATTTGAACGGTTTGAGGACTTATCCCCCTCGGCGGTGGAGAGTATCATGGACAAGGACCTGACGCCCTGCGAGGAAATTCTGGAGCAGTGCCAGCAAAAGGGCATCCACATCCTGACCTACCAGGATGCGGCCTATCCCGCCCGGCTGAAGAATATCCCGGACCCGCCCATGGTGCTCTATTACAAGGGCACCCTGCCGCATTTCGACGAGCTTCCCGTCATCGGCGTGGTGGGCACGCGGAAGGCCAGTGTCTACGGCATGACCTCCGCCAAGCGGCTGGGCTACCAGATCGCCGCCTGCGGCGGCACGGTGGTCAGCGGCATGGCCACGGGCATCGACGCCGTTGCCATGAAGGGTGCCCTCACTGCGGGAGGAACGGTGGTGGGCGTATTGGGCTGCGGTGCGGATGTGGTCTATCCCGTGTCCAACCGGTGGCTCTATGCCGATACGGAGCAGTACGGCTGCATCCTGTCGGAATTCCCGCCGGGGACCGCGCCCCTGGGCCGGAATTTTCCCCGGAGAAACCGGATCATCAGCGGCCTGAGCTGCGGCGTTCTGGTGGTGGAGGCTCCCGAAAAGAGCGGCGCGCTTATTACGGCGCGGCTGTCTGCGGACCAGGGCCGGGACGTTTTTGTGGTCCCGGCAAATATCGACGTGGAATCGGCAAAGGGCAGCAACGCCCTCATGCGCGACGGAGCCATCCCCGTGTCCTCGGGCTGGGATATCCTCAGTGAATATCAGTATCAATTCCCCGGAAAAGTCCGCCAAAGACGGACAGCCGTCAGCCTAACAGCGAATGCGGAGGAGCTGAGCCAGGAGCGGGAACAGCCTGCTCTGGTGGCCCAGGAGCCCGCAAAGGAGCGGGAAAAGAAGCCCCAAAAGCGGCTCCCTCGAAAAAAAGTCATTGACAATCCCGAAAAGAGTGCGTATAGTGACTTCAAAAAGGCCCAAACTGCCCTGACGGATGACGAGCAACGAATCGTCGATGCCCTCAGGGATGGGCAAAAGCTCGTGGACGACGTGATCGCCGAGTCCGGCATGGCACCGGGTGTGATCCTGGCCAGCCTGACGCTGCTGGAGGTCAAGGGCGTGGTCCGCAGGCTTCCCGGAAGATTCATTCAGTTGACCGGGAAATAATCTATATGGAGGAATTCCATGGCAAATGCAAGCAATCTGGTGATCGTCGAGTCGCCCTCCAAGGCCAAGACGATCGGTAAATATCTGGGCCCCGATTATGTGGTCAAGGCCAGCATGGGCCACCTGCGTGATCTGCCCAAGAGCGTGATGGGTGTGGATCTGGAGTCCTTTGACCCCCGCTATATCCCCGTCAAGGGCAAGGAGGCCATCATCTCCGAGCTGAAGGATGCGGCCAAGCAGGTCGACACCGTTTATCTCGCAACTGACCCGGACCGGGAGGGCGAAGCCATCTCCTGGCACCTGAAGGAGCTGCTGAAGCTCCCCGACGAGAAGACCCACCGGGTCACCTTCAACGAAATCACCCAGCGGGTGGTCCGCGAGTCCATCGCCTCCCCCCGCGCCATCGATATGGACCTGGTGGATGCCCAGCAGGCGAGAAGAATCCTCGACCGCATCGTGGGCTACCAGCTTTCCCCCCTGCTGTGGAAGAAGGTCCGCAGAGGCCTCAGCGCAGGCCGCGTCCAGTCCGTTGCCACCCGTCTGGTGGTGGACCGGGAGAACGAGATCCGCGCCTTCGAGCCCAGGGAGTACTGGTCTTTGGATGTGAAGCTCAACCGCATCGGCAAGCCCGGCTCCTTCCTGGCCCGCTACTACGGCAGCCCCAAGAAGACGGAGCTGGAAAACGAGGAGCAGGTCAACAATGTGATCCTGGACATCCACGGCAAGGAGTTCACCGTCACCAATGTGAAGAAGAGCGAGAAGAAGCGTTCCGCCGCCCCTCCCTTCACCACCTCCACCTTGCAGCAGGAGGCTTCGAGAAAGCTCAACATGACCCCCAAGCGCACCATGGCCATCGCCCAGCAGCTCTACGAGGGCGTGGACGTGGCGGGAGAGGGCACCCTGGGTCTCATCACATATATGCGTACCGACTCCCTGCGCCTGAGCGACGAGGCCATGGCCGCCGCCGCCGATTTCATCAAGGTCCGCTACGGCGAGCCCTATTATTATGGTAAGTTCCACGTGTTCAAGACCAAGTCCGGTGCCCAGGATGCCCACGAGGCCATCCGTCCCACCCATGTGGAGCTGGACCCGGAGCGAATCAAGGACTCCCTGACCAAGGAGCAGTACCGGCTGTATAAGCTCATCTGGAGCCGCTTCCTGGCCTCCCAGATGGCAAACGCCGTCTATGATACCGTTTCCATCGATACCGAGTGCGCGGGCCATGTGTTCCGCTCCTCCCATTCCTCTTTGAAGTTTGCCGGCTTCATCGCCGTCTACGAGGAGGGCCGGGACGATGAAAACGACACCCCCGTGGGCTCCGCACTGCCGGACCTGCAGGAAGGTGAGCACACCGTCCACTCCGACATCAAGAAGGAGCAGCACTTCACCCAGCCCCCGGCCCGGTTCACCGAGGCCACCCTGGTCAAGGCCATGGAGGAAAAGGGCGTGGGCCGTCCCTCCACCTATGCATCCATCGTCTCCACCATTCTCGACCGGGAGTACGTTCTGAAAAAGGACAAGCGGCTGGAGCCCACCCCCCTGGGTGAGGTGGTCACGGGACTGATGGTGGACCGCTTCAACGACATCATCGACGTGGAATTCACCGCCAACATGGAGCGCAAGCTCGACAATGTGGAAGAGGGCAAGCAGGAGTGGAAGGCTCTGCTGGCCGAATTCTACCAGGGCTTCAGCCACGAGATGGAGCAGGCCGAGACCGCCCTGGAGGGTGTCCGTTTGAAGGTCCCCGATGAGGAGACCGAGGAAATCTGCGAGGTCTGCGGCAAGAATCTGGTCATCAAGTCCGGCCGGTTCGGTCGGTTCCTGGCCTGCCCCGGCTTCCCCGACTGCCGGTTCACCAAGGCCATCGTCGAGCACATGCCCGGCCGCTGCCCCAAGTGCGGCGCGGGAATGCTCAAGAGAAAGAGTAAGCGGGGCTTTGCCTACTATGCCTGCGAGACCGGCATGGACTGCGGCTTCATGAGCTGGGATGTGCCCACCGAGGAGGATTGCCCCTCCTGCGGCAAGTCCCTGTTCAAAAAGAGCGGCAAGGGCCGGATGAAGCCCTTCTGTATCAACGAGGAGTGCGTCAACTTCCTGCCCGAGGACCAGCGGGGCTACCGCCGCCGGGTCAAGACCGAGGGCGGCGATCCCGAGACCGCAGTGGTGGAGGAGATCCCCGAGGAGAAGGAAGAAAAGAAGCCCGCCAAAAAGTCTGCGGCTAAGAAGACCACCACGAAAAAAGCAGCCGCCAAAAAGACGGCTGAGAAAAAGACCACCACCAAGAAAACCACCAAGAAGTCTACCAGGAAAACGGCGAAGGAGGCCGAGGAAGCATGAACAACACCGTAACCGTCATTGGTGCAGGCCTGGCCGGCTCTGAGGCCGCATGGCAGCTGGCCCAGCGGGGCATCCAGGTCCATCTGATCGAGATGCGCCCCGTCAAGTCCGGTCCTGCCCACCACACCGAGAATTTTGCAGAGCTGGTCTGCTCCAACTCCCTCCGGGGCGACCGGCTGGAGAACGCCGTGGGCCTGCTGAAGGAGGAGCTGCGCCGCCTGGACAGCATCATCTTGGAGTGCGCCGAAGCCACCCGCGTGGAGGCCGGCGGTGCCCTGGCGGTGGACCGCCACGGCTTCGCCCGGATGGTCACCGAGAAGATCAAGAACCACCCCAACCTCACCGTCTCCCACGGTGAGGTCACCGAGGTCCCCGAGGGCCCCGTCATCATTGCCACCGGCCCCCTGACCAGCGACGCCATGAGTGAGGCCATAGGCCGCTACTTTGGTGATGAGGAGCAGCTGCACTTCTTCGATGCCGCCGCACCTCTGGTCACCTACGAGTCCATCGACATGAACGAGGCCTGGTGGCAGAGCCGCTATGATCGCGGCAACGCCGACTACATCAACTGCGCCATGGACAAGGAGCAGTACGATGCCTTCCTGGATGCCCTGATCCACGCCGAGGAGGCCGAGGTCCACGGCTTCGAGGATAAGAATGTCTTCGAGGGCTGTATGCCCGTGGAGGTCATGGGCCGCCGGGGCTACGACACCCTGCGCTTTGGTCCCCTGAAGCCCGTGGGTCTGCGCGATCCCAAGACCGGCAGGGAGCCCTACGCCGTTGTTCAGCTCCGCCAGGACAACGCCGCGAAGAGCGTCTTCAATCTGGTGGGCTTCCAGACCCACCTGAAGTTCGGCGAGCAGAAGCGGGTCTTCTCCATGATTCCCGCCCTGCGCAATGCCGAGTTCGTCCGCTACGGTGTCATGCACCGCAACACTTTCCTCCAGAGCCCCAAGCTTCTGGACCGTTTCTACGCCGACCGCCGCAACCCCCTGGTGGCCTTCGCCGGTCAGATGACCGGTGTCGAGGGCTATGTGGAGTCCGCCGCCTCAGGCTGGCTGGCCGCCGTGGCCATGGCCGCCAAGGTCAAGGGCGAGACTCCCGTGGAATTCCCCAAGGAGACCGCCATCGGTGCCCTGGGCCTGTATGTCAGCGATGAGCGCATCACCGACTTCCAGCCCATGAACGTCAATTTCAGCATCATCGCCCCCCTGGAGAAGCGCATCCGCAAGAAGGCGGAGAAGAACCTGGCCATCGCCCAGCGCAGCCTCGCCATCATCGACGAGCTGAAGGCAAAGGTCTGACAGAAAGAGGTACATAGTTATGAAGATCATTCTCGATGCCATGGGCGGCGATAACGCCCCCGAGGCCGTTGTCCTCGGCGCAGTGGATGCGGCGAAGGATTTCAATACGGAGATCATTCTGGTGGGCCGGGGCGAGGAGATCCTGGCTGCCATGAAGAAAAACGGTATCAGCGATCTGCCCGCCGGTGTGGCCATTGCCAACGCCGATGATGTGGTGGATATGCACGATGACCCCGCCGCCGTTCTGCACAAGCGCAAGAACAGCTCCATGGTGGTGGGCCTGAAGATGCTGGCCGAGGGCCAGGGCGATGCCTTCATCTCCGCCGGTTCCACCGGCGCCCTGCTGACCGCCGCCACTCTGGTGGTCAAGCGTGTCAAGGGCATCCGCCGGGCCGCCATGGCTCCCGCCTTCCCCAACAAGGCAGGCGGCAAGACCATCATCTGCGACTGCGGTGCCAACGCCGAGTGCACCCCTGAATTTCTGCTCCAGTTCGCCATCGTGGGCTCCCTCCACGCCAAGAAGTCCCTGGGCCTGGCGAATCCCAGAGTCGGTCTGCTGAACATCGGCACCGAGGACTCCAAGGGCACCTCCCTCCAGCTGGCTACTTACCCCATGCTGGTCGAGGCCCACGAGAAGGGCCTGATTAACTTCATCGGCAATGTGGAAGCCCGCCAGGTCCCCCTGGGCGAGGTGGATGTTGTCGTCTGTGACGGCTTCAGCGGCAATGTGCTGCTCAAGTCTATTGAGGGTACCGCCATGTTCCTGGGCTCCACCATCTCCGCCATGTTCAAGAAGAGCATCGTCAGCAAGCTGGCCGCCGCCCTGGTCATGAAGGACATCAAGGCCTTCAAGAAGCTGCTCGACTACCGTGAGATCGGCGGCACCCAGTTCCTGGGCATCAAGAAGCCCGTCATCAAGGCCCACGGCTCCTCCGATGCCCGCGCTTTCTACAGCGCGGTCCGTCAGGCCGTGGACGCTGCCAACAACAACACCGCTGAGGAGCTGGAGATCGCCCTGAAGCAGATCGCCGCCGCAAAGGAGAAGGCCTGAGATGTTACATGAACTGGAAAAGGCCATCGGCCACAGCTTCCGGGATATTTCCCTGCTGGAAAACGCGCTGGCCCATTCCTCCTATGCCAATGAACGCTTCCATAACAGCCTGCGCAGCAACGAGCGGCTGGAATTTCTGGGTGACTCCATTCTGGGCATGATGGTGGCGGACCACCTGTACCGGAATTTCCCGGACCGCCCCGAGGGTGAGCTGACCCGGATGCGGGCGGACATGGTCTGCGAGCAATCCCTGGCTCTGATTGCAAACAAGATCGGCCTGGGCGGCTATCTGCTCCTGGGTCACGGCGAGGAACGCTTCGGTGGCCGGACCCGCAATTCCATCCTGGCCGATGCGGTGGAAAGTGTCATCGCCGCCTGCTACTTAGACGGCGGCTACGCGGCCGCCCTGGGCTTTGTCACCACCTTTGTGCTGAGCGATGTGCCCGTGGTGAAGCTGCACAATGTGGACTACAAGACCGCCCTGCAGGAGAAGGTCCAGCAGAAGAAGAACCAGCAGCTTAGCTACCATTTGGTGGGCGAGGAGGGCCCGGACCACGACAAACGGTTCCGGGTGAAGGTCCTGCTCAACGGAAACCCCATCGGCTCCGGCACCGGCACCAGCAAAAAGCGCGCCGAACAGGATGCAGCAAGGGTGGCCCTGGAAGGACTTATGAAATAAATCTGCGTAGGGGTCGGCGTCCCCGACGACCCGTCGGAAAAATATGACCTCGATGGGCATATTTTTCCGCATACCGAACTGCCGCCTGCGGCGGTTGGGACGTCGAGGACGCCGTCCCCTACGGAGCGGAAACAACAAAAAGCAGCGTACCGAATCCGGTACGCTGCTTTTTTGGCTGATTCAGGCTTCGTGCTTCTTGCGCAGGACCTCGACCACGCTGGTGACGACGCTTGCCTCTTCCTCCGTCAGATCGGAGATGTCAAGGAAACGCTTCTCCTGACGGCACATCAGATAATCCACCGTAACGCCGAACACATCCGCGATGCGCATCATCACATCGTAGGAAGGCAGGCGGATGTCCGTCTCGTAGGAGGAGACCATGGACGGCGTAACGCCGATCCGGCTGGCCACCTGAGCCTGGGTCAGATGCTTGTCCTTGCGGAGCTGTCTGAGCCTTAATGCGAATTCTACCATAATTGATCACCCCTATGTGTAGTGTAACGGGTATCTGTTTTCTTGTGGAAAGATATTATGAGCATATTTGACGATTGTATTGGGAATTTTTGCTATTGTGTCAGACGGTCAGTGGATTGTATTTGGGGGCTGAACCGAACAAATAGAGCACAAATCCATTTTAATAAAGTTATGTACTAAAAGTGAAGAAACGGAAAGGGTTTCCTGAAAATTAAGCAGGATACTGCAACAATCGCTTTTCGGACTGCCGGGCAGTTTTTCCGGTTCCGGAAATAATTCTTGCATTTATGACAGATTAACGGTATAATAAGCTGATTCATTATAGACATTTGAGGTTACCGCTGTGGTTCTGAAATCATTGGAAGTACAGGGCTTTAAGTCCTTCCCGGATAAGACCTTGATCCGCTTTGGCGATGACATCACCGCCATCGTCGGTCCCAACGGCTCCGGCAAATCGAATATCTCTGACGCCATCCTCTGGGTCATGGGTGAGCAGAGCAGCAAGACCCTCCGGGGTGCCAAGATGGAGGATGTCATCTTCGGCGGCACCCAGAAGCGCAAGGCCGTGGGCTTTGCGGAGGCCACCCTGACCCTGGACAATTCGGACCGGGCGCTGCCCTACGATGCCGATGAGGTCATGGTCACCCGCCGGTATTACCGCTCCGGCGACAGTGAATTTTATATCAACAAGCAGTCCGCGCGGCTCAAGGACATCCACGAGATGTTCATGGACACGGGCCTGGGCCGGGAGGGCTACAGTAACATCGGCCAGGGCCGCATCGACGAGATCCTCTCGCTGAAATCCGGCGACCGCCGGGAGATCTTCGAGGAGGCCGCGGGCATCAGCAAATACCGCCACCGCAAGGAGGAGACCGAGCGCAAGCTCGCCCACACCGAGGACAACCTCCTGCGCATCGGCGACAAGGTCTCCGAGCTGGAGCTGCAGCTGGAGCCCCTGAAGAATCAGTCCGAAAAGGCGAAGAAGTACCTGGAGCTCAAGGACGAGCTCATGGGCGTGGAGGTGGCGGTCTGGCTGGATATGCTGGACAAGCTCTCCGCTTCTGCCAAGAAGGCTGAGGAGGACTATGCCTCCGCCGCCTTTGTGCTCCAGCAGTCCAAGGACGACCTGGACGCGCTGTATCTGCGGTCCGAGGAGCTGGGTACCAAACTCCGGGAGGAGGACGGCAAGCTGGAATCCGTCCGCATCGAGTCCAGTTTGCTGGAAGCATCCAAGGAGCAGCTGGCCGGTCAGATGGCCGTCCTGCGCAGCAACACCGAGAATAACGACGGCAACATCCGCCGCATCCGGGAGGAGCTTACCGGTTCCGAAAGCCGCAGCAGCGGCATCGATACCCAGATCCGGGACATCCGGGACCGCATCGCCCAGATCGACACCGACCTGGAGCTCAAGCGCGCCGACCTGGATAGGCTCCAGAATGAGCTCTCCGCCATGACCGCAAACGCCCAGGGCCGCACGAAGCAGTTCCTGGAGCTCCGGGCCAGGCAGACCACCCTCACCGCCGAGCTTGCGGGCAGGGGAGCGGACATCCGGGCCCTGGAGGAGAGCACCCGCCAGTCCCGGGACCGTCTGGAACAGCTGGAAGAGGATCTGGCCGCCGGTTCCGGCAGACGGCGGGATGCCCAGCTTGCGCTGGAAGCCTGCACCCGGACCCTGAACGGGGCAAAGGAGCAGGTCGCCACCGCCCAGAACACCATCTCCGGCTTCGAGCTCCGGCGCAACGCCCGGTCCCAGCGGCGGGACGCTTTGGTCCAGGAGCTTCGCAATATCAGCGGTGAGCTGGACAGCGTTACCGCCAAGGCACGGGTCTTCCGGGCCATGGAGCGGGACTTTGAAAGCTATCAAAAATCCGTCCGGCTGGTGATGCAGGAGGCCCAGAAGGGCCGCTTGCAGAACATCCACGGCCCCGTCTCCCGGCTGATCCGCACCGATGACGCGTATACCGTCGCTATCGAGATCGCCCTGGGCGGAGCCATGCAGCAGATCGTGGTGGGCAACGAGCAAGACGGCAAAGCCGCCATCGCCCACCTGAAGCGCACCGGCGGCGGCCGCGCCACCTTCCTGCCCATGACCACCGTCACGGGCAGAAGACTCCAGGAAAACGGCCTGGAGCACAGCCGGGGCTTCGTCGGTATCGCCAGCGAGCTGGTCCGCAGTGAGGACCGCTACCGGGGCATCGTGGAGAACCTGCTGGGCAGGACCGTCATCTGCGAAAACATCGACTGCGCCATCGCCATGGCGAAGCAGTTTCGGAACCGCTTCAAGATCGTCACCCTGGACGGTCAGGTCATGAACCCCGGCGGTTCCATGACCGGTGGCTCCGTCAACAAGGAAGCGGGCATCCTGTCCCGGGCCAATGAGCTGGAAAAGCTGACCCGCCGGGAGCAGGAGCTGGCCGCCGCCAAACAGCAGCGGGAGCAGGACCTGAAGGAGGCCCAGCGCACCGTGGACGAGGTGGACTTCCAGCTCACCGCCGTCCGGGACCGGCTCCGTGAAGCGGAGGACCAGGTCCTCCTGCTCCAGGGCCAGCAGAAGCAGTATGAGATTTTGCTGGGTGCCGTGGACGAGGCGGCAAAGTCCGCCGAGCGGGAGGAGCGGGCCATCACCGAGCGGCTCACCGCTGACGGCCAGCGTCTGGCCGCCCAGGAGGCCAAGGTCCAGGTCTTCACCGTGCAGCTTGCCGAGACCGAAGCGGCTCTGGCTCTGCTGGAGGGCGAGGAATCCGAGACCGCCCGCCGGACCAACGAGATGACCGAGGCCATGACCCGCCTGCGCACCGGCTCCGCCGCCATGGAGGCCGAGCGGACCACCGCTCTGGGCCACGTGGAGGACCTGCAGCAGCTGCAGCAGTCTCTGGAGGGCGACCGTCGGCAGAAGCTTGCCGTGGTGGAAGCCATGGAGGCCGACAACCTGCGGCTCACCGGCCAGATGGCGGATCTTTCCCGCCAGCAGGAGGACAACGAGAAGAATCTTGCCGATGTGCGCCATCGGCTCCTGACGGTCCAGAGCCACCGGGCCGAGACCGAGGCCGCCAAGACCAAGGCTGAGCGGGAGGCCCAGGAGAAGAGCAAAGACATCCTGAACATGGAGCGGGCCTGCGCCCTGCTGGAGCAGAAGAAGCTCACCGCCAACATGGAGGAGCGGCAGATCGTGGACAAGCTCTGGGACAGCTACGGCCTGACCCCCGGCACCGCCCCCGAGAAGCGGGGAAAGATCGACTCCGTCACTGCCGGCAACCGCCGCATCGCGGAACTCAAGCGCAAGATCGCCGCGCTGGGCACCCCCAATTTGGGTGCCATTGAGGAGTATGCCCGGGTCAACGAGCGTTACACCTACCTGGCCAGCCAGCGGGACGATGTGCTCACCTCTAAGCGGGAGCTGGAGTCCATCATCCGGGGCATCACCCAGGAGATGACCACCATCTTCGTGGAGGAGTTCGCCAAGATCGACCATTACTTCGGCAAGACCTTCGAGGAGATGTTCGGCGGCGGCAAGGGCCAGCTCATTCTGGAGGACCCCCAGAACCCCCTGACCTGCGGCATCGAGATCCGGGTCCAGCCCCCCGGAAAGCAGGTCAAGACCATCACGCTGCTTAGTGGCGGCGAGAAGGCCTTCGTTGCCATCGCACTGTACTTTGCCATCTTAAAGGTCCGGCCCACGCCCTTCTGTATGCTCGACGAGATCGATGCGGCACTGGACGACCGGAACGTGGAGCGGTACGCCAGTTATCTGCACAATCTGAGCCAGAAAACCCAGTTCATCGTCATCACCCACAGACGTGGTACGATGGAGACGGCGGATGTGCTCTACGGTGTCACCATGCAGGAGCAGGGCGTCAGTAAGCTGCTCCGGCTGGACCTGAACCAGATGGAGGAATATCTTGGCATTACGGAGTAATGCCAATTACAAATTCAAAATTACAAATTACAAATGAGAAGCGAAAATTTGTAATTTGTAATTCGTAATTTATAATTTGACGACTGAAAGGAGTCAACAATGGGATTTTTTGACAAGATCAAAGAGGGTCTGGCCAAGACCAAGAAGGCCATGGCCAACACCCTGGACGCCATTTTCATTGGCGGCGAGATCGATGATGATTTTTACGAGGAGCTGACCGACTGCCTGATCCTGGCCGACTTGGGTGTCAGCACCGCCACCAAGGCCGTGGAGCGGCTCCGCGCCGTGGCCCGCGAGAAGAAGATGCAGACCACCGAGGAGGCCAGAGAATATCTGAAGATGATCCTGGCGGAGATGCTCTACATCGACGATACCGCCCTGCAGCTGCGGACCAAGCCTTCCGTGGTGCTGGTCATCGGTGTCAACGGTGTCGGCAAGACCACCACCATCGGCAAGATCGCCACCCGGATGGTGAACGAGGGCAAGAAGGTCCTGCTGGTTGCCGGCGATACCTTCCGCGCCGCCGCCGCTGACCAGCTGGAGATCTGGGCCCAGCGTTCCGGTGCAAGCATCGTCCGCCAGCACGAGGGCGCGGACCCCGCTTCCGTGGTCTTTGACGGCATCCAGTCCGCCAAGGCCAAGGATGTGGATGTCATTCTGATCGACACCGCAGGCCGTCTGCACAACAAGCAGAACCTGATGAACGAGCTGAACAAGATCAGCCGCATCGTGGACCGGGAGCTGCCCGGCTGCAGCCGCGAGACCCTGCTGGTCCTGGACGGCACCACCGGCCAGAACGGCCTGATCCAGGCCAAGACCTTCAAGGAGATCGCCGGTGTTACCGCCATCGCCCTGACCAAGCTTGACGGCACCGCCAAGGGCGGCATCGTCATCGCCGTGGCCGACGAGCTGCAGATCCCCGTCAAGTTCATCGGTGTCGGCGAGAAGGCCGAGGACCTGATGCCCTTCGAAGGCATGCCCTTCGTGGAGGCCCTGCTGGAGGAGGCAAAGTGATGAAAGTTGTTCTGGCAAGCAAGAACCCCCACAAGCTCGTGGAGATCGATGCCATCACCCGCAAGCTGGGCATCGAGCTGATCCTCCAGAGCGAGCTGGGCGTGGACATCGATGTGGAGGAGACCGGCACCACCTTTGAGGAGAATTCTTTCCTCAAGGCCAACGCCGTCATGCAGGCCACCGGCCTGCCCGCCATGGCGGACGATTCCGGCATCGTGGTGGATGCCCTGAACGGCGCGCCCGGCGTGTATTCCGCCCGCTACGGCGGTGACCCCACCATGACCGACCATGACCGCAAGATGCTCCTGCTGAAAAACACCGAGCATGTGCCCGACGGTCAGCGTCAGGCGGCCTTCGTGGCCGTCATCACCCTGGTGGAGCCCGACGGTCGGGTGATCCAGGCCCGTGGCGAGATCCACGGCGAGCTGACCCGTGAGCCCCGGGGCGAGAACGGCTTCGGCTATGACCCCATTTTCTACTATCCCCCTGCGGGCATGACCACTGCGGAGATGCCTTCCGAAGAGAAGAACGCCGTCTCCCACCGTGGCAATGCCCTGAAGGTACTTTATGAAAAACTCAAGGAGGCAGGTTATGCTGACAAGTAAAGAGCGCGCCGAGCTGCGCGCAAAGGCAAATTCTATCGATACCACCCTGATCGTCGGCAAGGGCGGCGTGAGCGAGGCCCTGGTGGCCGATGTGGAGATCCAGCTGGACAACCGGGAGCTGGTCAAGGGCAAGGTCCTGGAGACCTCCCTGATGACCGCCCGGGAGGCATCCGATGCCATCTGCGAGGCCACCGGTGCCGACGGTGTTTCCTGTGTGGGCAACAAGTTCGTCATCTACCGCTTCAGCGAGAAGCTCCAGGCCGAGCGCAACCAGGTTGGCCGCGCCAAGCGCAAGGTCGTGCCCAAGAGCAAGGCCGACCCTGTCCGCAAGGGTGCCAAGGCCCGCCGCATGGTGGCCAAGGCCGAGCGCGAGCGCAGAAACGAGTACTTCCGCCAGCAGGCCATCGACCGGGCCATTGAGCGCAATAGAGAAAAGCAGCTCCACGGCGAGGAGTAATCAAGTGGAAAGTGTAAAGTTGAAAGTGGAAAGTTGATTCCGCTCTGCAACTTTCCACTTTCACCTTTCAACTTTCAACTACCACCAAAGGGGGTATTCCTATGCGCATCGGAATCTATGGCGGGACCTATTCTCCGCCTCACATCGGCCATCTGCGGGCGGCGGAGTATGCCATCGAAGCGTTGAAGCTGGACCGGCTTTTGCTGATCCCCACGGGGGTGTCGCCCCACAAGGCCATGTCCGCCGGAGCTACCTCCGAAGACAGGCTGCAAATGCTGCGGCTGTCCGCTGCGGGCATCGACAAGGCCGAGGTTTCGGACATCGAGCTGAAGCGGGAGGGCCGGAGCTACACCGTGGACACCCTGGGTACCATCCGGGCGAAAAATCCCGGCGCGGAGCTGGTGCTGCTGATGGGTACGGATATGTTCACAAGCTTCATGACCTGGCGGGAGCCGGAAAGCATCATGAAGCTCGCCACCCTGGCGGTCTTCTGCCGGGGCGAGAAGGGCGAGGTAGCAAAGATCGAGGCCCAGAAGATCTCGTTGGAATCCCTGGGCGCGAGGATCGAGCTGGTGGAAAATCCCGTCACCGCCATTTCCTCCACGGACCTGCGCCGGATGCTGGTCTTCGGCTGTGCGGACCCCTTCCTGATGCCGGGAGTAGGGGACTACATCCGGGAGCGGGGCCTCTACGGCACCGGAAAGGACCGGAAGAACCTCTCCATGGAGGAGCTGGAAAATGAGGTCGTGTCCCTGCTGAACCCAAATCGGGTTGCCCATGTACTGGGCTGCCGGGACTGCGCCATCGAGCTGGCGCGGCTCTATGGGGAAAATGAGGTGGATGCCGCCCGTGCGGGACTGCTCCACGACATTACCAAGGCCATCGACGGCCCCCTGCAATTGACTTTGTGCGCGGAATATGGTATAGTTTTGGATACCTTTTCCCGTTCCTTCCCCAAAACCCTCCACGCGCTGACCGGTTCCTTGGTTGCCCAGCGGATCTTTGGGGAGAATGAGCATGTGGTGGGAGCCATCTGCCACCACACCACGGGCCGGGCGAATATGACCCTGCTGGAGAAGATCATCTACATCGCCGACTATGTGGAGCGCAACCGGGATTTCCCCGGCGTGGAGGAAATGCGGGCCATGGCCTGCACGGACCTGGACAGGGCCGTGCTCATGGGCCTTGAATCCGCCGTGGCCCACGTCAAGCGTCAGGGCCAGGGACTGGCTCCTGCTACGTTGGAGGCGTTGGAGTATCTGCAAAAGCATGTCTGACTGGGTGAAAACACCACGTCATTCCGAGGGCCGCAGGCCCGTGGGAATCCTGTGGATCAAAGACCGCACCAATTGGGATTGCAGAAAATTCACGGGATTGCCACGGGGCTTTGCCCCTCGCAATGACGTGTTCGGTTATAGAATTATTCTTTCAAAAGAAAGGAAGATCAAATATGTTACCTGCAAAGACTGTCGCTTATGAGACTGCCAAGGCACTGGACGAGAAGAAGGGCGTGGGTATCAAGCTGCTGAAGATCGACAAGGTCAGCTCTCTTGCTGACTACTTCCTGATCTGCACCGGTACCTCCAGCACCCACGTCAAGACCCTGTGCGACTACGCCGAGTACACCCTGGAGAACCTGGGCGAGAAGCTGCTGGGCCGTGAGGGCCACCGGGGCAACTCCTGGGAGCTGCTGGACTTCGGCACCGTGGTCGTCCACGTCTTCACCGACGAGGCCAGAAAGTTCTACGACCTGGAACGCCTGTGGGCAGACGCTGAGAACATCGATATCAGCGATATCATTATTCCTGAGTAAATAATAGTTGAAAGTTGAAAGTTGAGAGTTGAAAGTTTCTGATGATCCAACTTTCCACTTTACACTTTCCACTTTCAACTCAACTATGAGGTGAGAAAATTGGCAATTTACGATTACTCTGCCATTGAGGCAAAATGGCACAAGTACTGGGAGGAGAACAAGACCTTTGCCACCGATGTGTGGGATTTCTCCAAGCCCAAGTATTATGTTCTGGACATGTTCCCTTACCCCTCCGGTGTCGGCCTGCATGCCGGCCATCCCGAGGGCTACACCGCCACCGATATCATGTCCCGCATGAAGCGCATGCAGGGCTACAACGTTCTGCACCCCATGGGCTATGACTCCTTCGGTCTGCCCGCCGAGCAGTACGCCGTCGATACCGGCAACCATCCCAACGGCTTCACCCAGAAGAACATTCAGACCTTCTCCGGTCAGCTGAAGGAGCTGGGCTTCGACTACGACTGGGACAAGGTGGTGGCCACCTCTGACCCCGAGTTCTACAAGTGGACCCAGTGGATCTTCAAGAAGCTCTGGGAGAAGGGCTACGCCAAGCGCATCGAGATGCCCGTCAACTGGTGCGAGGCCCTGGGTACCGTTCTGGCCAATGATGAGGTCATCGACGGCAAGTCCGAGCGCGGCGGCTATCCCGTCGTCAAGAAGATGATGATGCAGTGGGTCATCGACCAGCCCGCCTTCGCTGAGGAGCTGCTGGAGGGCCTGAACGAGATCGACTGGCCCGAATCCACCAAGGAGATCCAGCGCAACTGGATCGGCAAGTCCACCGGTGTTGAGGTCGACTTCCAGCTGGTGGGCGGCGGCAGCTTCTCCATCTACACCACCTGCATCGAGACCATCTACGGCATCACCTTCATGGTCCTGGCTCCCGACGGCAAGATCACCGAAAGCCTTCTGGACCGGGTGGAGAACCGCGCCGAGGTGGAGGCCTACATCGCCGAGGCCGCCAAGAAGTCTGAGATCGACCGTACCGATGCCTCCAAGACCAAGACCGGCTGCCCCCTGAAGGGCGTTTACGCCATCAACCCCGTCAACGGCAAGGAGGTCCCCGTGTTCATCGGTGACTTCGTCCTGGGCAACTACGGTACCGGTGCCGTCATGGCCGTCCCCAGCCACGACCAGCGCGACTTCGAGTACGCCGTGGCCCACAACATCCCCATGATCCAGGTCATCGAGGGCCGCGACGTTTCCGAGTGCGCCTTTGAGAAGCAGGATTACCTGGGCAAGGGCTGCCGTCTGGTCAATTCCATGGAGTTCACCGGCCTGACCGTTGAGGAGGCCAAGGAGGCCATCACCGCCAAGCTGGAGGCCGCTGGTGTGGCCCGCCGGAAGAACAACTACCACTTCCGCGAGTGGATCTTCGCCCGTCAGCGTTACTGGGGTGAGCCCGTTCCCTGTGTCTACACCGAGTCCGGCGAGACCGTGTTCCTGCCCGACGAGGAGCTGCCCGTTGTCCTGCCCGTCCTGGAGGACTACAAGGGCCGCGGCGGCCAGGCTCCCCTGGAGAACGCTGAGGAGTGGAAGTTCTACAACAAGGACGGCATCGTGGGCAAGCGTGAGACTTCCACCATGCCCGGCTCCGCCGGTTCCTCCTGGTACTACATGCGATATATCGACCCCAAGAACGACAAGGCTCTGTGTGACCCCGAGCTGCTGAAGCACTGGCTGCCCGTGGACCTGTACGTTGGCGGTCCTGAGCACGCCGTCGGCCACCTGATCTACTCCCGGATCTGGAACCGCTTCCTGTACAACGAGGGCGTGTCCCCCGTGAAGGAGCCCTTCAAGAAGCTGGTCCACCAGGGCATGATCCTGGGCGAGAACGGCATCAAGATGGGCAAGCGTTTCCCGGAGTTCGTCGTCAACCCCTCCGACATCGTCCGCGACTACGGCGCAGACACCCTGCGTCTGTACGAGATGTTCATGGGCCCCCTGGAGGTCTCCAAGCCCTGGTCCACCACCGCTGTGGCCGGTGCCAAGAAGTTCCTGAACCGCGTTTGGAATTTCTTCACTGAGCCCGCCAACCTGACCGACACCGATGACGGCAAGCTGACTAAGGTCTACCACCAGACCGTCAAGAAGGTCACCACCGATTTCGAGGTCCTGGGCTTCAACACCGCCATCGCCCAGATGATGGTCTTCGTCAACGAGGTCTACAAGCAGGGCTCCTGCCCCCGTGAGTACGCCGAGGGCTTCATCAAGATGCTCTCCTGCATCAGCCCCCACATCTGTGAGGAGATCTGGGAGATCATGGGCCATAACAATACCATCGCCTACGAGTCCTGGCCCACCTGGGACGAGTCCAAGATGAAGGACACCGAGGTGACCATGGCTGTCCAGGTTAACGGCAAGATGCGCGGCACCTTCACCATCGCCGCCGACTCCTCCGATGAGGACTGCGTCGCTGCCGCCCAGGCCGAGGAGAAGGTCGCCAAGTTCATCGCAACCCTCCCCGGTCAGCTGAGAAAGACCATCGTGGTCAAGAACAAGCTGGTCAACCTGATCATCAAGTAAGAAAAAGTGAATTTTCTCTAAAATTCCCTCTTGACAACTGACAAAATCCATCATATAATGTTCTAGCCTAATGTAATAGGCCCTGAACGCATCCAGGATTTAGCCGGATGCCATCGGAGGGAGGGAAACACAATGTCTGAAATTCGCGTCAAGGAGAACGAGTCTCTGGAGTCCGCACTGCGTCGTTTCAAGCGTAGCTGCGCCAAGGAGGGCGTTATCGCCGAGGTCAAGAAGCGCGAGCACTACGTCAGCCCCAGCCTGAAGCGTAAGCAGAAGTCCGAGGCCGCTCGTAAGAACAAGAGAAAGTTCTACTAAGAAAATATCCCTCTTGCTTTGATTGCGCAAAGCACCCAGTCTGCGGACTGGGTGCTTTTTGCGTTTTGTGGTGGATGACTCTTCTACGCGTAGGGGCGACCCTTGCGGTCGCCCACCTGCCGCTCATGGGCAGCAGGTGCCAGAACTGCCAGCAATCTAAGCGTGGACAAATGGGGCGGGGTATGCTATAATATGCAAAGAATCATCCACAGGAGGTCATTATGGCTTTTTCCATGCTTCCCACCATCATTGTGGACTCGGTCACGGATCTGACTCCCGACATGCTCGCGGAGCGGGGGATCGAGCTTTTGATGCTGGATTTCGACAATACCATTGTTCCGTACACCACGGACACCCCGGAGCCCCTGATGGACCAGTGGCTCTACGACATGAAGATGTCCGACATCAAGCTCTGCGTGGTCTCCAATTCCAAACGGGACCGGGTGCGGATCTTCTGTAAGCGGTACGGCATCGACTGCATCACCCACGCCAAGAAGCCCTTCCCCAAGGGCATCCGGGAGTGCCTGCGCAAATACGGCCTGGCCCCCGAAAAGTGCGCCCTGGCCGGTGACCAGATCTTCACCGACACCATGGGTGCCCGCAGCTGCGGCCTGACCGCCATTTTGGTCACCGCCATCGACAACCACAACATCTGGCTCAAGCTCCGCCATGTGGCGGAACTGCCCTTTATTTTCTTCGCAAGAAACAGGAGGATCGACCATGAAGAATCTTGACAAATACCTGACTCTGCTGCAGGACCACCAGGGTCTGCTGCTGACCAGCCGCTACAGCCGTCACTACGGTGCCCAGTTCGACATCGCCGAGGGCGTTGCCATCGTCACCAAGCGCGGCTGCCGCTATTTCACCGACTCCCGCTACATCGAGTCTGCCTGCAGCGGCATCCAGGGCTTTGAGGTCCTGGACATTGCCGGTCACGGCTACATCAAGCGTCTGAACGATGCCATCGCCGATTTCGGCGTCACCGAGCTGGGCTTCGAGGAGCCCTTCCTGACCTACGCCGACTACATGCTCTACGAGAAAAACCTGAACTGCACCCTGGTGCCCCGCAACGCCGAGATCAACGGCTTCCGCGGCACCAAGGAGGACTGGGAGCTGGAGCTCATGCGCAAGGCCCAGGCCATCACCGACAAGGCCTTCGCCGAGGTCTGCCCCCGGATCAAGGTGGGTATGACCGAACTGGAGCTCCAGGCTGAGCTCATCTACTGCCTGTACAAGAACGGTGCCACCGGTCTGGCTTTTGACCCCATCGTGGTCTCCGGTCCCAACACCAGCCTGCCCCACGGCGTGGCCGGTGAGCGTGTCATCCGCGAGGGCGACTTCATCACCATGGACTACGGTGCTTCCTATATGGGCTACTGCTCCGATATGACCCGTACCGTTGCCGTGGGCTGCGCCACCGAGGAGATGCAGAACGTCTACAACACCGTTCTGAAGGCCCAGCTGGCCGGTCTGGCCGCTTCCAGGGCCGGTGTCCCCGGAGAGGCCATCGATGCCGCCGCCCGCAATGTCATCACCGAGGCCGGCTACGGCCCCTACTTCGGCCACGGCTACGGCCATAGCCTGGGCCTGGAGATCCACGAGTCTCCCAGCCCCAATGCCAAGAACCCGGAGCCCATGCCTCTGAAGGCTGTGGCTTCCGCCGAGCCCGGCATCTACCTGCCCGGCAAGTTCGGCGTCCGCATCGAGGATACCTGCGTGTATCTCGAGGACGGCATCGAAATCCTGACCGCAAGCCCCAAGGAGCTGATCGTGGTCCCCGGCTAACCGGAAATTTCCAAAAAAATTCCCGTATCCCCTTGAAAAATGGGACATGATAGTGTAGAATGTATGCGAGCTTCTATGCGATAATACTTTACGTCCCATTTGGGACACATATTTAGGAGGATATTTACTATGATTTCTGCAGGTGATATCAGAAACGGCATTACCTTCGAGATGGACGGCAAGGTCATGCAGGTCATCGAGTTCCAGCACGTCAAGCCCGGCAAGGGTGCCGCTTTCGTCCGCGTCAAGATGCGCAACGTCATTACCGGCGGCGTGACCGAGACTTCCCTGAACCCCTCTGCCAAGTTCCCCACCGCTTTCATTGAGAGAAAGAAGATGGAGTACTCCTACAACGATGGCGAGCTGTACTACTTCATGGACCAGGAGACCTACGAGCTGGAGCCCCTGAACGGCGACGTTCTGGACGATTCCTTCAAGTTCGTCAAGGAGAACGACGTCTGCACCGTCATGTCCTACAAGGGCAAGGTCTTCGGTGTTGAAGTTCCCAACTTCGTCGAGCTGGTCATCACTGAGACCGAGCCCGGCTTCGCCGGCAACACCGCCACCAACGTCACCAAGCCCGCCACCACCGAGACCGGTGCTGAGGTCAAGGTTCCCCTGTTCATCAACGAGGGCGACAAGATCCAGATCGACACCCGTACCGGCGAGTACCTGGGCCGCGCTAAGGGTTAATCCATAACTGGTCGACCGTTAGATTTTTCAACCACGGGGGACGGTCGTAAGATCGTCCCCCTCTTTTCAAAAAGGAGTATCACTATGACACTGTCTGAAAAGTCCGCATACCTCAAGGGCCTGATGGAGGGCATGAAGCTGAGCACCGAGACCGACGAGGGCAAGATGATCGCCGCCATCGTGGAGCTGCTGGGCGATGTGACCAAGACCCTGGGCGATGTGCAGGAGACCACCATCGCGATCTCCGATGAGCTGGACGAGATCGAGGACGATCTGGATGCCATCGAGGATTTCATCATGTCCATGGACGAGGATGAGTACGAGGACGATGATTTCGAGGATGACGATGACGACTTCGACTTCGAGGACCTGGAAGAGGGCTTCGACTTCGGCGACGAGGAGACCACCATCTATGAGGTCACCTGCGCCTGCGGTGAGGTCATCGCCTTTGACGAGGAGACCCTGGAAGAGGGCAGCATCGTCTGCGAGAACTGCGGCGAGACTCTGGAGTTCTCCTTCGAGGATGAGGACGAGGAAGAGCTGGAGTTCTGATCCCAAGTACCATGAGCGCACCACGAAAGTGGTGCGCTTTTTT
>JBGVNV010000047.1:0-7627 GCA_045125955.1 Faecousia sp. | reverse complement strand
ATCCCGATGCCACCGGCAGCATCTATCAGGTCCCCGTCATCAAGATGGCTGACAAGCCCTACGGCCACTACCGCGTCACCATCAAGGCCACCTACGAGAGCTTCTTCGACCATGTGGCTCCCAGCAACGACAATGGCTCCTATGACTTCTATCTGGATGCCATCCGCATCTATGATCCCGCCAACGACGGCGAGGGCAACAAGGTCATCGAGGATGCCTACAAGGCAGACGGCGAGGGCTGGCCCAGCTATATCGAGCTGCGCAACGCCCTGATCTCCGCCGCCAGCTTCGATAAGGTCGCCAACGATGCCATGAATGCCAACATCAATGGTTTGGTGTTCATCGACGGCGATGCCGAGGTCGGCAATGCCCAGATCACCGACTACGTCAGCTTCGGTCCCAACAACGAGGTCTACCTGGCTCCCGGTCAGCGTGTGGCATTCGTGCTGGATACCCCCGACAACCTGGCCAATGTCCATATCGGCATCAGTCTGGCCACCGCCGGCACCACTGCCACCTACACCATCACCAACATTGCCAAGGAGAACCGCGAGGGCGGCAAGGTCCAGAAGGGTACCTTCTACAACCCCAAGACCTTCCACCTGGACACCGCCACCGACATGTACTACGATCTGTCCGGCTGGAAGGGTGACATCATCGTCATCTCCAACACCGGCAACCGTGACGAGAACGGTACCACCGGCGTCATCGCCATCACCAACATCAAGTCCACCTACAAGACCAATCCCAACGCTGCGGCTCCCCAGAGCGGCGACGACACCATGCAGACCGAGAACCTGACCCGCATCTACATGACTCCCGCCGCTGCCAATGTGGTCCTGGATGCCCTGAACGCTCAGGAGAACACCCAGACTCCCGACGAGCCCACCGTTCCCGATGTGCCCGAGATCACCGAGGTCTTTGAGCCCGAACTGTTCCATGTGAAGCTCAACAAGAACGAGATCAAGGCCGGCCAGAAGGTCCTGGTGACTGTCACCACCAGTGCCGACGTGGAGTACGTCATGATCAACGGTGAGAAGATCACCAAGTTCATCGGCGGCGGCACCGGCAACCGCACCTGGAAGCTGAATGTCACCGGCGAGCGCGTCGGCAACATGACCGTTGAGGTCGTCTGCTGCAACAGCAAGGGTATCGCCAGCGAGGCCGTGACCGAGAAGGTCAAGGTCAAGGCCAAGGGCCTGCTTGGCTCCCTGGACGATATTCTCGGATAATACAAAAGGAGGATTTGCAATGAAAAAAACCTATTCTGCCCCTGAAATCCTCTTTGAGGATTTCTCCCTGAGCAGCAGCATCTCTGCTGGCTGCGATTTCAAGACCAGCAACCAGGCGCAGGGTGTCTGCGGCTACCCCACCCGTAACGGTGTGGTTTTCATGTCGACGATCAGCGGCTGCGAGTATCACGAGCCCGATACGAATGACAGCCTGTGCTATCACGTCCCCAACGAGTACGCAAACATCTTTAACTCCTGATCCCTAACGCCGGAAGGCCGCGCCAACCGTGGCGCGGCCTTCTTTTCAGAATGAGGAAACAACATGAATCAGAAACAACCGAAAAAATCCGGCGTTCTGCTTTGGGTGCTGATCGCTGCGGCGGCTGTCTGCATTGCGGCTGTGCTGCTGTGGCCCTCCCAGCCGGATGTTCCGGTGGAGCCTTCGGGGGAAACCACCGCCCCTCTGGTCCAGACCGTCCCTGTCGGAACGGTGCCGGCCCCGACGGAGCCAGCCCTTACGGAGCCAGCCGCAACGGAGCCGGAGTTGACCGTCCCCAGCCAGACGACTCCCGAACGAACGGAGCCCGATGAAACGGAGCCCCGTGAGGAGGAGGATCCCATGATCCCTGTGCAGCAAACCATCAATCTGGGCTGCGGTCTGGAGATCATCGACGCGGGCAGCTATGCCGGTGCCTATGTGGAGGACGGAAGCTGTGAGATTGTCTCCGGTGTGATGATGATCGTCGTGCGCAACACCGGTGAGCAGGATATCCAGCTTGCGGACATCGTCGCTGTCAGCGGCGGCAGCGAGTACACCTTCCGGCTGACCAATCTGGCCGTTGGGGAACGGGCGGTCCTGCTGGATCAGGAACGCAGACAGGCTGCGGAAGCGGTTCTGGAATCCGCCATCGTGTCGGAAGTGGCTCTGTTTGAAACACCCATGGAGCTCCATGCCGAGACCATTCAGATCGACGGCCTGAACGGCATGCTGAATGTGAAGAACATCTCCGAAACGGATATCAGCGGCGATATCTATATCTACTATAAGTTCGCTGCCACGGACATCTTTTACGGCGGTATCACCTTCCGGGTCCGGGTGGAGGGCGGCCTGAAGGCCGGTGAGCTCCGCCAGATCCCTGCGGGCCACTTCAAGCCCGGTGAATGCCGCATCGTTCAGGTGAGCATCTATGAGTGAGCTGTATCTGGCTCTGGCCGGGATCCGAATCCGGGTGAGCTCCGACGCTCCCGTTACCGTCAGAATGCTGGAGGGATACCTGGAAGAGCCCGGTCCCGTGGAGCATCAGTTTGAGGTCCGGCTTGTTTCTGCACTGACAGAGCCTGCGGGGGAGCTTGTCTATCACGGGGCTGACCGGCAGATCTGCCGGGATGGGGAAAGGCTGATGAGTTGGCAGGGCGAGCAGAATCGTCCCTACCTCTGCGCCATCCGGCAGGGGGAGGACGGCATCCTGGAGTTTTTGTCGGAAAAGATGCCTCAGGGCATCACCGGCAAGCAGCTCCTGAACGCCATCGACCTGCCCCATCTGCTGACCATCCATGACGGATTTTTGCTCCACGCCGCCTTCATCGAGCATGAGGGCGGGGCCATCCTCTTCACCGCCCCCTCGGAAACGGGAAAATCCACCCAGGCGAAGCTCTGGTGCGACCACGCGGGCGCGGAGCTCATCAACGGCGACCGGGCGGCGGTCCGGCTGGTCGGAGATACCGTTCTGGCCTGCGGTACGCCCTTCGCCGGAAGCTCCGATGTCCGAAAAAACCGGACCCTGCCCCTGAAAGCCATCGTCTATCTGACCCAGGCACCGGAAAATGCCGTCAGTCGGCTCCGGGGGGTGCGGGCCTTCCGCCGGGTCTGGGAGGGCTGTACCGTCAACACCTGGGACCGGGATGATATGGAAAAAGCCACGCAGACCGTATCCGGGGTCATCAGCCGCATCCCCGTCTACCATCTGGCCTGCACCCCCGACATTCGGGCCGTGGAGGCACTGAAACACACCATGGAGGTGGAAGCATGATCGAACGCAAGCAAACGGAGCCCCAGCTCGCCCGTTACCTGCACGCCAAGGGCGCGCGGCTGGGCCTGCCCATCGGCGGCAATTTCGAGCTGACCGCCCGGTGCAATTTTGACTGCCCCATGTGCTATGTCCACCTGAAGCAGGAGGACATCGACGCCCAGGGCCGGGAGCTGACTGCCGAGCAGTGGATCGATCTGGCCCGCCAGGCGAGGGACGCCGGCATGGTCTTCGCTCTGCTGACCGGCGGCGAGCCCTTTGTCCGGAAGGATTTTTTTGAGATCTACCGTGCCATGAAGGAGCTGGGTTTGCTGATCTCCATCAATTCCAACGGCTCCATGCTCAGCGGAGAAATTTTGCAGCGGCTCATCGACGACCCGCCCTTCCGCATCAACATCTCCCTCTACGGCGGCAGCAACGAGACCTACTGCGGCATGTGCGGCAAGTCTGCCTACGACCAGGTCATCGCGAACATCGCCGCCCTGAAAAATGCGGGCATCGATGTGCGGCTG
Source organism: Faecousia sp. (assembly GCA_045125955.1). GTDB lineage: Bacteria > Bacillota > Clostridia > Oscillospirales > Oscillospiraceae > Faecousia. The sequence goes on along the minus strand of JBGVNV010000047.1, from coordinate 3,856 downwards.
AATGTGTCCATCACCCCTCACAACCGGCAGGATGTAGAGGCCATCAGCCGCATGGCCCGGGAGCTGGGGGTCCACACCAAGGCCGCCAGCTATATGTACCCCTCCATCCGGGTCAACGGCGGCCGGTACGGCTACGGCGACCGACTGAGCCCGGAGGAGGCCGCAAAGGCCACGGTGGAGTGGGACCTTCTGCGGTTCGACGAGGAGGTCTTCGCCTACCGGGCCGAGGCCATGCACGAATTCGCCCTGGCCCCGGAGAATGAATGTGCCGCGGACCTGGACGAGGGCGTGGGCTGCCGGGCGGGAAGCACGGCCTTCTGGATCACCTGGGACGGCCGGATGCTGCCCTGTGGCATGATGCCCTATCCCACGGCATACCCCCTGGAGACGGGCTTTGCCCAGGCCTGGGAAACCCTGCGGGAGGAGACCCGGAAGCTGCGGATGCCCGGAAAATGCGGCAGCTGCCCCAAGCGGGGAGCCTGCCCGGTCTGCGCCGCCGTGTGCGTCACGGAGACGGGCCACTTCGACCGGGTCCCCGAATACGCCTGCGCCATGGCCGATGCCACCATCCGGGAGACCTGGCGCGTTTACAAGGAAAGGAATGGAAACCATGAAGATCAAGAAGGAACTGGTCAAGCGTGATATCGCCGGCGACACCATCCTGGTGCCGGTGGGCAAGACCGTCTATGATTCCAACGGCCTGTTCATCCTGAACGAGCTGGGCGCGTTCCTCTGGGACCGGCTGGAAGCGGCCCGGTCCGAGGAGGAGCTGCTGGGCCTGATCCTGGATGAATACGAGGTCCCCGAAGAGGTGGCCGCAAAGGACCTGCGCACCTTCCTGGAAAAACTCCGGGAGCTGGGCATCCTCTAAAAAGCACATATCCCCCGGAACACCGTTCCGGGGGTTTTTTCGTGGACTTTTGGCGAAACGGATGATACAATGGGGAAAACGTGGGGAGGCGATGGTATGGCAGTCATGATCGATAGCCGGGAGGAACGGCTGTACGGCATCAAGCTGCGCCTGGGCGCGTATGCGGCCAATGCCTATATGGAGCAGGGACGGCTGAGCGAAAGCGAGGAGTCCCTCATGGAAGGCTTGCTGAATATCATTCTGGACAGCGACCTGAAAAACATGAACCTGAAACGGGAGAATTTCCCTGCCATCGATCTGGGCGACCGGGAAAGAAAACTGGCGGTCCAGGTGACCTCCACGGGAACCCGCGATAAGGTCCGCCATACGCTGAAGGAGTTTTTCGACAATGGTCTGAACGGGCAGTTCAGCCGCCTGATCGTCGTGGTGGTCGGCAGAGCGGAGCGGTTCAGCACGGCCCCTCAGGTGCCCGATGGCTTTGATTTTGTCCCCAGGCGGGATGTCTGAGATCTGGCGGGACTTCTCCGGGAGATCCGCGGCCTGCCCGAGCGGAAGCTGAGCCGGGTGGATGCCTACCTGCGGGAGCGGGTGAATCTGCCCCAGCGGGAGGAGCGTCTGCGGCTCCCCCTGACCACCTCGCTGGAGGATGGCCGCTTTGTGGGCCGCGAGGAGGAGCTGGAGGAGATCGCCAGCCGCTTTGAACAGGAGCATGTGGTGGTGCTGACGGGCCTGGGCGGCATGGGCAAAACCGAGCTTGCCATCCACTTCGGCAGAAACCACTGGTTCGGCAGGACCTATTTCGTCAGATTCCGCAAGGACTGGACCGAGACGGTGATCTACGGCATTGCCGACGGCATCAAGGATTACAAGCGTGAAAATCGTCCGGTAGAGGAAATCTATGCCGATGTCATGGAGGTCCTGGAAGCCTGCGGCCCCGATGACCTGCTGATTTTGGACAACGCGGATCAGGCGAACATGACCGCCCTGCGCCGGGAGCTGAGCGCACTGAAGCTGAAGGTGCTGGTCACCACGCGCCACAGCGGCGAGAAAAATGACTTCCGCGTTCGCCGACTCGCCCGGGAGGAGCTGTATCAGATTTTTGACCGGCACGGTGCCCAGGTATCCGATGCTCAGCGGGATGCCCTGATCGAAGCCGTGGCGGGACACACCATGACGGTGGACATGATCGCCCGGACCCTGGCGGACGAATGGTGCAACGCAAGCCCGGAGGAGATCCGCAGTGCCATGCTGGGCAGCGAGATGGAGGAGGACGACTACCCGGAGATCGACACGGACCACGACGGCGACCCGGAGCAGCGGAAGATCTACGGCCACCTGCGGGCCTTATTCCAATTGCAGAATCTGAAAAAGGAAGAGGAGCAGGCCCTGCGCTGTGCGGCCCTGCTGCCGCCGGAGGGTATGCACAACCAGCTCTTCTGGCAGGCTCTGCCCGAAGAATGCCGGGATTCCATTCGGGATCTGCACCGGCGCGGCTGGGTCCAGAGCGAAAACAAGCTCCTGACCATCCATCCCGTGGTGCGCCTGGTCTGCCGCCGGGAGCTGAAGCCCACGGTGGAAAACTGCCGTGAATTCCTTCTTTGGTTCCGAGGGCAGTATGACTCAACGACCTACGACCGGGAGAAATTCGCCCAGATCGCTGCCCTTTATGAGACCGCCTCCCAGGTCCTGGGGGAGACGGATGGCTTCTGGGCATGCGAAGCGGGCTACCTCTGGGATGTGCTGGTGGAGCCCCGGCGGGCCCTTACTTGCAATCTGCGGGCGGTGGACATTCTGGAACAGAATGACCCCGGCTCTTTGGGCCTTGCATCGGCATACAATAATCTGGGCCTTACCTACGACCATCTGGGCGACCATGAGAAGGCACAGGAATACCAACTCAAAGCCCTGGCGATCCAGGAACAGTCCCTGCCGCTGGATCATCCGAACAATGTAATGTGCCGCAGCAACATCGCCCTTACCTATGCGCAAATGGGGGACTTCATCCGGGCATCTGAATACATGGACCGGGCCCTGGACAGTGCCCAACGCTCCATGAAGGGACACCCGGATCTGGAAATGTACCGCTGGGCCGCGAAGGAGCTGGCCCGCTGTGCCCGTTGCCAGGAGCGCGGCGAGCCCTTCGACAGCCCCTTCCAATAATCCCAAAGGTCGGGACACTTCGGTGTCCCGGCCTTTTTGCCGTCCTGTGGGAAATCGGACCTGCTGTGGGGAATAGGCTGTGGTCGGAGGTGATCCTATGCACATCGCATGGCTGGCCCTGGGCGGGATGCTCTGTTCCTTACAGCTTTCCACCGGCAGCTTCCCCCGGCCCCTGAGCCCCAAGGAGGAGCAGCACTACCTGGAACGCGCCGCCGCCGGGGACCTGGAAGCCCGGAACGTCCTCGTGGAGCGGAACCTGCGCCTGGTGGCCCACATCATGAAAAAATACTACGCCAGCGAATCGGATCAGGAGGACCTGATCTCCATCGGCACCATCGGCCTCATCAAAGCCGTAAGCTCCTATAAGTTGGACAAAAACATCCGCCTCGCCACCTACGCATCGCGGTGCATTGAAAATGCTATCCTCACTTAGGCGACTTTAAGAGCCAGCGTCTTGCACCCCAAGGCTTCAAACGGCCTGTATGGCGCATTTTAGACCGGTTATCGGGCGATTTGTATGTCCTTTCCCAGACGCAGAATTCCATTGTGAGGTATGCACCTCTATACATACATAGTTTTGTGCTGTGCGCCCCTCGGAAGATTCTGGAGGCGACCCAGTTCAATCAGCGGTATCGCAGATATAAGGTTATCAGCATAAAATGCTGGGAACGGCACTTCAAAGGCAGGGCATAGAAAAAGCAGGGAATAGACTTTCCATCAAGTCTGTTCCCTGCTTCTTTCTTTCACGGTTTCGATGACCGCATCCAAAAGCTCCAGCTTTTGGCTTGTGGGGCAGTTCAGCGATTTGATTCGCTGGGTTACTGC
>JBGVNV010000046.1:0-15419 GCA_045125955.1 Faecousia sp. | reverse complement strand
CTTCAGAGTGACGGTCTTACCGCCGGTGTTGGGACCGGTGATGATCATGGAGTCGAAATCCGTGCCCAGACGAACGGTGATGGGCACCGCAGTCTTGGGGTCCAGGAGGGGGTGACGGGCCTTGCGCAGGTCCACCTCGCCCTTGTCATTCATCAGGGGTGCCCAGGCCCGCATGGCGTAGGCCAGCTTGGCCTTGGCAAAGATCACATCCAGATCCACCAGGAGCTTGACATTGATGTTGATGTCGTCGCGGTGGGCGGCGGCCTCGGCGGACATTTCCGCGAGGATCCGCTCAATCTCCTTCTTCTCCTTCAGCTCCAGCTCCCGCAGGGCGTTGTTGGCGTTGACGGCGGACATGGGCTCCACAAAGAGGGTGCCGCCGGAGCCGGAGATGTCATGGACCAGACCGGGTACATCATTCTTGCACTCGGACTTGACGGGCACCACATAGCGCCCATCCCTGATGGTGATGATGGGCTCCCGCAGGCTCTTGGCGTAGGCGGGAGAGGAGATGATCTTCTGCAGGGAGTCGCGGATCTTCGCGGACTGGACCTTCTTGTGGCGGCGGATATCCGCCAGGGTGGGAGAGGCGTTGTCGGCGATCTCCTCCTCGGAGAGGATGGCACCGAAGATCTTGTCCTCCAGATATTTGTTGGGGGTCAGGCTCATGAACATGCCGTCCAGCACGGTGGCGGCCTCGTCCTCGGCGGTGTAGCCCTTGACGGTCCGGGCACAGCGCAGAACACCGGCAATGCGCAGCAGCTCCTTGGGGTTCAGCGCGCCGCCCCGGTCTGCCCGCTCCAGAGAGAAGCTGACATCCTGAGCCTCATAAAAATGGGGATAGCCCTTCTTGGTGGAGAGGTCACAGGCGGCAGTGGTCTGATCCAGCAGAGCCTGCACATCCTCCAGATCGGATGTGGGGCGCAGATTCCGGCAGGCGATCTTGCCCAGCTCAGAACCGGCCCGCTCCGCAAGCTGCTCCAGGACCCGGTCCAGCTCCAGCTTCAGAAGGGATTTTTCGTATAATTCAGACATTTTATTCTCCTATAATCATGTTGCATCAGCAGGCAGATATGTAAGCAGCCGCTGATACAAATCCTCAAAATCAGTATAATGGGTATGATCCACGCGATCATAAGGAACACCAAAAAGCGATTTTCTTCTTGCGACAGCGATCATATCATCATCCGCCGTCAATCGAAGACTGTCAGATATCTTCAACATCAATAATGTTTTATCATCTGAAATGGACAATTCATACTGTTCGTTAACGTGTTCCAAACATAACCGTCTATAAACTTCCTCAATCGTGAGCATAGCACTTGCCTCCAAACGAGAACCGCGTAGGGGCGACCCTTGCGGTCGCCCGTCCCTCATTTCGAGGGGCTAGACCGGGCGACCGTAAAGGTCGGCCCTACGCGAATATCCTAAATCAGTAAAGACTTATAAAAATCCAGCGTGGAAAATCCCCGCTCCAATTGTGTGGTTAAGTAGGCTTCCGTCACATCCGCCAGCTGATGCATGGCATCTGCGGGGATGGTGAAGGCGAAAATTTTCCTGCTTCCGCAGAAGCAGATATAGCGCATGGCCTGCAAAACCGCCGGGAAGATGGGCATGCGGATGCCGTCAGACTCCGGATTGCGGCAAGCGGCGCACTCGGCCATGCCGGCCTTGATGTCAAACCGGTCCGGCCACTCGCTGCCGCACCCGGCGCAGCCGGTCAGCTCCGGCTGAAAGCCGGCGATACACGCCATGCGCAGCTCGAAGGCGGCTTTCACCTTCATCTCCGGCTCATTGAGCTTGCTTAAGGCAAACAGGCAATTGAGCACCAGCGACTGCAATTCGGGGTTGGGCAGATCCTCCTGGCTGACCACCTCCGCCGCCTGGGCGAAGTAGGTGCCAAGGGACAGCTTACCCAGGTCATTGCGCAGGCCGTGAAAGAGCTCGATGGTGGCGGCCTCGTTGATGGTGTACATCCCCCGGTTTTCAAAGAGGGTGAACTCCGCAAAGGCCAGAAGCTGGCACTGGGCGGTCAGCGGGGAATTTTTCCGCTTCAGCCCCCGTGCCTTGGCCGTGATCTTTCCGTGCTCCTTCGACAAAATGGTCAGAAGCACGTCGTGGTCATTGTACTCCGTCCGCCGGAGCACAAGGCCCTGAATTTTCAGATACATCCTTGTCCTCCGATCTCAGTCGATCCTGATACTTAAGGTAAAACCCCGGCGCACCGGTGGCCATAAACAATTCCCAGTAAAAATCCGAATCCATGATGCATCCCTCCTGTGGGTAGGGTGTGCGAAATTCATCAAAATAACCGGAAAAGAACTCGTCATTGTGAGGGCCATCGGCCCGTGGCAATCCCGTTAATTTTCCAAGTGCTCATCCGTGATCCACGGGATTGCCACGGGGCTTCGCCCCTCGCAATGACGTGGTTAACTGGAAATCACTCAGAATAACCGAAATTGCGCACCAGGAAGTCGGAATCGCGCCAGTTTTCCTTGACCTTGACCCAGGTGGTCAGGAAGACCTTGGTGCCCATGAACTTCTCGCAGTCGGCGCGGGCCATGGAAGAAATCTTCTTGAGCATGGCACCCTGCTTGCCGATGATGATGCCCTTGTGGCTGGCCTTCTCGCAATAGATGGTGGCATCGATGTCGATGATGCCGGAGTCACGCTCGGAGAATTTGGTAATTTCTACAGCGGTACCGTGGGGGATCTCCTTGTCCAGGGTCCACAGCAGCTTCTCGCGGATGATCTCAGCCATGACCTGCCGCTCAGGCTGGTCGGTGGTCATGTCATCGGGGAACAGGAAGGGACTCTCCTGGGCGAACTTCTCGCAGATATCCAGCAGGGCCTCCACGCCGTCGCCGGTCTTGGCGGAGATGGGGATGATGGCATCAAAATCTGCATACTGGGAGTAGGCGGCGATGACGGCCAGCAGCTCCTCCTTCTCCACGGTGTCGATCTTGTTGATGGCGAGGATGGCGGGGCTCTTGCTTGCCTTGATCTTGGCGATCAGCTCCTCCTCCTGGCCGCCCACGTTCGCCACGGGCTCCACCACCAGGATGGTGGCATCCACATCGGCGATGGACTCCCGGGCCACATTCACCATGTAGTCGCCCAGCTTGGTGCGGGAGCGGTGATAGCCGGGGGTATCCACAAACACGAACTGGGTCTCGTCACGGGTGACGATGCCGCAGATGCGGTTGCGGGTGGTCTGTGGCTTGTTGGAAACAATGGCGATCTTCTCGCCGACCAGGTAATTGGTTAAAGTAGACTTGCCGACATTGGGACGGCCGGCAATGGTAATCATTGCAGTCTTGGTAGACATAGTATACTCCTTCGTCGTAATAGTTGATAGTTGACAGTGGACAGTTGACAGTTATTTAGAAGAAAATCGAGGGCAGATGGCGATATGTGTCAACATCCACCTCTTCCAGAAGAATTTCTGCCTTTTCCCCACTTTCTTTCAAAATCTTTTTGTTGAGCCATTCGACAAATGCATTTGAGCGGAAACAGACACCTTTCACCCCATTGGAAAAAGTTACCCAGTATTGATGACGATTCCTTTTATCGTAGAGCCATTTCAGAAATCGTCTGCGATACAGCTCCCGATTCTCAATGATGAACTGTGGCACATCAATGATATCAGCATTGATATCAAACTCCAGCATCATTTGCATTAAAACACTCCTCTCGGCGTGTCAGTTGATAATCGAAGCTGACTGCATAACTGTCAACTGTCAACTATCAACTGTCAACTTACTCCCGGCTCATTCCTTCAATCGTCGAAGCAATGGCCTCTTCTCTTGAGCGCATCTGTTTTTTCATGGGTCCCTCGTCCAGGTGGTCGTAGCCCAGCAGGTGGAGCATGGAATGGATGGTCAGGTAGCCCACCTCCCGCTTGACGCTGTGGCCGAACTCCTTCGCCTGGGCCCGGGCGCGCTCCAGGGAGATGACCATATCGCCCAGGGGCACGGCGTTGGTGCCGGGATCCTTGTATTCGCTCCAATCCTCCGGCAGGATGCCGGGCTCAAAGGTAAACATGGGGAAGCTCAGCACATCCGTGGGCCGGTCGATGTTCCGGGCGGCCTTGTTGATGCCGTGGATGCCACAGTCATCGGTGATGAGAATGTTGATTTCGCATAGGGCCGTCACGCCCTCAGCATCCAGCGTGGCCTCCACGCACCGCTTGATGTTCCGGGTCACGGGGACATTCAGCAGGCTCGGCTTTTCGTAGGTCAGATTCAGCTTCAGCTTTGCCATTAGCTCTTCCTCCTGTATTTGCCGTCAAATTTCCTGGGGGCCTTGGGGACCTCCCGCTTCTTATCAAATTTTTCGTAGGCGTTGATGATCTCCTGGACCAGAGCGTGGCGGACCACGTCGGCACTGGTCAGGCGGCAGATGGCGATGTCCTTCACATTCTCCAGCACCCGGACCGCGTCCTTCAGGCCGGAAACCTTGTCATCCGGCAGGTCGATCTGGGTCACGTCGCCGGTAATGACGATCTTGGAGCCAAAGCCCAGACGGGTCAGGAACATCTTCATCTGCTCCCGGGTGGTATTCTGTGCCTCGTCCAGGATGATGAAGCTGTCGTCCAGGGTCCGTCCGCGCATGTAGGCCAGAGGGGCCACCTCAATAGAGCCCCGCTCCTGGTACTTCTGGAAGGTCTCTGCGCCCAGCATATCAAAGAGGGCATCGTAAAGGGGCCGCAGGTAGGGATCCACCTTATTCTGCAGATCACCGGGCAGGAAGCCCAGCCGCTCACCGGCTTCCACCGCAGGACGGGTCAGGATGATGCGGTTCACCTGCCGCTCCCGGAATGCGGCCACAGCCGCCGCCACGGCCAGATAGGTCTTGCCGGTACCAGCGGGGCCCACGCCGATGGTGATGGTGTTCTTCTGGATGGCTTTCATGTAGTTCTGCTGGCCCACGGTCTTGGCCTTGATGGGCTTGCCCTTGGCGGAGATGCAGACCACATCCTTGGCGATCTTGCTGACCTGGTCATCGTTGCCCTCCTGGACCAGGGTCAGCAGGTAGCGCACCCGCTGCTCGTCGATGACCTCCCCCCGGGCGGCGATGGTCAGCAGACCCTCCAGAGTCCGGGCGGCTTTGTCCACGCCCTCGGCATCGCCCACGATTTTCAGTTCATTGCCTCTGTTGACAATGTTCACGCCCAGCGCATCCTCGATGCGCCGGATATTCTCGTCGAAGGAGCCGAAGACAGCGATCAGGTCCTCAACCCGCTCCACGTTCACGATTTTCTCGATCATTGGTATCCCCTTCTGTTATCGTTCCGGGACGGAAGACCCCGATCATTTCCCGACATTCCAGCGTAACGCGCAGCCGTCCGTTCACCACCGCCGTCTCCTCCCGGAGGATGGTCCCGGCGATCATGGACTCCCGGGCCGTCCGGCGGGCACCCTCCAGCAGAAGGTCCTCGTCCATTTCCCGGGAAATGGGCTCTGTCGCGCAGAGCCGGTAGGTATCCGTCACCAACGCCACCGGAAGCCGAAAGCCCCCCGGCAGCGTCAAATATTTTACCGTCCTCATTCTACCACAAGTCCCATGCAAAATTCCACTGTCATTCGAAAAATTCACATACTTTTTTCCAATTCGCAAGGAAAATTTCCGCACCACAGCCCCGGATTCCCGCCGAACGGTGGTCCTGGACGGCAAAACCACCTCGAAATCCCGCCGGGTCAGCCCATAGACCTCCCCGTCCGCCCGGTCATAACGGATGAGAAGCCCCAGGTCCGTCTCCCCGGAAATGAGCACCTCCCCCGCCCGGACCGCCTGACCGGGGGCCGCCAGCAATGTCCCTGCCGCCGGGAATACCTCCGTCACCACCGCATCCGCCGCCGCCACGATATCCCCGGTCACAACTTCCTCCGGTTCCCCTGCGGGATCCCGCTCCGCCACGGTGAGGACGGCGGTACAGCCGGACACATTCACCCCGGCCCACCGCAGCTCCGGGATGGCCCAGAGGAGGTGATTTTTCACCTCCTCGCTCCTGAGGCTCCTGGCTGACGCGCCGAACTCCAGGCCGCACTCCCCTGCCCGCTCCAAAATCAGCCGCGCCGGAACCGTCTCGTTTCCCTCCACCCGGAAAAAGAGCACCCGCCCCTGCAAAAACACCGTCAGAACGCCCAGAAGCACCACCGCCGCCGCAACACTTTTCCACCGGCCCAGAACCTCCAAAAATTTCGGAAATCCCCCGGTTTTGAGCTCCTCTAAGCTGTCCCCGTCCCGGACCCGTACCTTTTCCCGGTCCCTTTTGCAAATGGTAAATTCCACAGTCAGGTCATTGGATAACCGGATGTCCTCCAATCGGACCTGCTTTGCCAGCTCCCGAAGCCGCCCGGTACAGTCCGCACTGGTCAGCCGCAGGCGCACCCATCCCCGGACCCTCCACCACAGCTCCATCACACCGCCTCCATCCGAAGACCCAGAATTTTCCCCCGTATCACCAATTGAGCCCGGCTCATGCAGCAAAGCCGCAGATTTTCCCCCTCCACCACCAGAAATCCGTAGGTAGCCCCCACCCGGATGACCTGGGATCCATAGCTGACGATGCCCTTATGCTGCTCCACCAGCACCCGTTCGGTGCCGTATACCTCCGCCAGAGTCCGGGGGGACAGGGCCTTTTGAGGCTCCGCCAGCCGCTCCTTCCAGTTTTTCATATCCTTCACCTCGCCAAAGTCTATGCGTCGGCCCCCGGCGCATACACTTTCGTGAGGTGATGCTCTTTGAACAAACGAACCGCCGCCGCCCTGATCGCCGGGGGCGCGGCTCTGATTTTGGACAGCCGCTGTGCCGCCCAAAGCGCGCGGGATGCTCTGGACCTCTGCGCCCGGACCCTGGTCCCCGGCCTGTTTCCCCTGCTGGTCATCGCAGCCTGCCTGGTCCCCTGTCTCGGCGCGGTCCGCATCCCCATCCTGGCCCGGACTCTGGGCATCCCGTCCGGAGCCGAGGGCATCTGGCTTCTGGGGGCCTTCGGTGGATTCCCCGTGGGCGCGGCCTCCATCGCCCAGAGCGTGCGATCCGGGTCCCTGACGAAGACCGACGGCGAACGGATGCTGGGGCTATGCAGTCTCTGCGGACCTGCATTTCTCTTCGGCGTTTTGCCGCAGTTTCTTCCCATGGACGAGGTTTTCGCCATTTTTCTCATTCAAATGGAAGCAAGCCTGCTCCTGGGCGCGTGCTGGCCCGGACGGTCAACCGGGACGATTTCCCCCGTTTCCAGATCCGTCTCCATCCCGGAGGCAGTCCAAAAGGGCATCCACGCCATCTTCAATCTCTGCGCCTGGGTGACGCTTGCAGGCGTAGCGGCGGGATTTCTCCGCCGGTGGCTCTTCCCGCTCCTGCCGGAGCCGGTGGGCATCGTCTGCACAGGCCTGCTGGAGCTGACCGGCGGAATCTTCGCCCTGCCACAACAAGGAAGATTTCTGCTTGCAACGCTTTTCGTCTGCTTCGGCGGCGTCAGCGTCCTGCTCCAGATCGGCGGACTGGCCGCAGAAGCGGGGCTTTCCATGGGCCCCTGTGTCATGCAAAAGCTCCTCCACGCCGCCCTTGGGACCGCCACCGCCTGCCTGTGGACAAAATTCGGCTTCTTCGGTCTGCTCTTTCCCCTGGTTTTGGCAAAAATGGGACTGGAAATTCCCCGCAGGCTGTTGTATAATACCGGGGAAAGGAAGGGATCAGAATGCTGTTTCGGAAAAAGATGGAGCGGTCCTGCCAGTACTGTCGCTTCAGCACGAAAATGAACGAGGAAATGATGCTCTGCGCCAAAAAAGGAATCGTCCGGGACTGTAACGACTGCGGCAAATTCCGCTACGACCCCTTCAAGCGGGTCCCCCCCAAGCCCAAGGCTCTGGATTTTTCCAAATACGAAGAGGACGATTTTTCCCTGTAATACGGCAAAAACCACCGGTTTCCCGGTGGTTTTTATTCATCCAAATTCAGCAGAAGCATGGCCCCCAATGTGCCGCCGACGGTCGCCAGCGTGAACCAAAAGACCTTTCCGTAGGGCAGTGCGCTCAGAACATTCCACACGTCATCCGCGCCCCCAAAGAGGAGCGAAACCAGCCCCGCTACCAGGGCCATACCGATAGTCACGCAGACCGCAGCAAATCCACCGAATCCCAGCAGTGCAACGAGAAACAGCGGCCAAAGCAGTTCTCCAAAATCCTTCTCCTGGCGGGTGAGCTTGCGCAGCTCCGCCTTTTTGGCGGCAAGATGGAGTTTGCGGTCCAGGTCATCCCCCTCGGTCCATGTCACATCCCGGAGGAACCGCCGCCCCCTGGCATCAAAGCCGCAGGAGTCAAACCCAAGGCTCTGCTCCCCGTCCGGCAGAAGCTCCGTGCCGCATAGAAACTGCAATTGTCCCATATTCAGCTCCAGGACCCGGATGTGGAAGACCGCAGGTGCCCCCTTGTGGACCCAGCGGCAGGTTTCGTGAGACTTCATCTCACGGCTCCGCTCGATGGTCCCCGTTTTGACAAATTCGGGATAACACCCGCTGTAGCCCCGGCTGTGGAGCCACGCCTCGATCTTTCGCACCACCTCAGCGGATACCTGAGTGGATGCCGGATATTCGGTCTGGGTTGCTGCGATCTCGTCCCGGATCTTCTTCCACAGGGGCAGATATTCGATCCGATTCAGCCGGTTCAGCAGCTGATCTGCGGATTTCCAGTACTTTTTCCAGTTCTTTTGGGAACGCTCCATCTGATCCAGATACCGATGCAGCTCCGGCGTGAAGCGCGCACGGAGATGGTCGAAGCCGCTGATATCCTCATCGGAGCCATAGCCCGTGACCATCCCCAGCTCCCGGAGCATGGGCAGAATCGCCCGCTCCCGGTCGTGCAGCAGCTCCTCCGCCATCTCGGCCTTGTGCAGAAGCTCGCGCCCGCAGTCAGAAAGGCACTGCCAGGGTCGACCATAGCGGACCACCGGCTCCAGCCGCAGATTTCCGCAGGTCGTTTCCGCATCGGAAAACCGCAGCTGAACATCCTCCTCATTCTCGTAATCCAGGTCCGAAACCTGCCCGGTGAGCATGTACCCATCAACCTCTTCTTTCAGCTCATAAGGATCGAAAAATCCGATTTCCTTCTCCCCCGGCATGCCCGATGCATCGATCAATCGGGCCCGATACCAGAAGGACCAGTGGGCGGGGCTTTCCACAACATAGTCCTGCCCCTCCCGGCGAATGGTCATTTCGCCGTATTCACATTTGAGAAGCCGGTCCAGCTTTTGTTCCATGTCCTTCATACCGGACACCTCCTTTTCGTTATCCATCGTAGCATGAAAAAGGAGATTTGTCGTGTCAAAAAAGTTGCGCACTCTTTCGAGTGCGCAAAATTTTATCCATTTTTCACGGCCCAGAGGATCATCTTCACCAGATCCTCCTTGCCCAGACCCTTCTCGGCGGAGAAGGGGATCAGCCGGACATCCTCCGGAAGCTCCAGATCACGCCGGATGGTGGCGAGGTTCTTCTCGATTTCGCTCTTCTTCAGCTTGTCCATCTTGTTGGCGACCACCACGAAGGGACAGCCGGTTTGCAGGAAGTAATCCGCCATGGTCACATCGTTCATGGTGGGTGCGTGCCGGGCATCCACGATCAGGATGCCCAGAGTGATGCGTCCGGAGGCGAAATAGCCCTCCATCAGCTTGCCCCAACGCTCCTTCTCGGTCTTGGGGACCTTGGCGTAGCCGTAGCCGGGCAGGTCCACGAAGTAGCACTTCTTGTCGATCAGGAAGTAGTTGGCGTGGGTGGTCTTTCCGGGGGCCTCGCCCACCCGGGCGAAGTTCTTCCGGTTCAGGATGCGGTTGATGACGCTGGACTTGCCCACATTGGACTTGCCAGCGAAGGCGATCTCCGGGAGCGTTCTGGGGGGCAGGCCCTCCAGAGTCGCACCGGACTTTACAAATTCCACATTATGCAGATTCATGATTTACCTCACTGGCACAGAGCCGCCTCGCGGGTGCGGGGAGGCTCCGGGGGGATATTCAGGACTTCGGCCTTCATTTCGGCAGGATTCAGCGCAGTCTCCAGGACCGTGCCGATCTCCTTTGCAATGACGAAGTGCAGCTTGCCGCGAACGGTCTGGTCGATATCCTCCAGATCCCGCTCGTTGGCGGCGGGGATGATGACGGTCTTGCAGCCGTGGCGGAAGGCCGCCATGGTCTTCTCCTTCAGGCCGCCGATGGCCATCACCCGGCCCCGGAGGCTGATCTCGCCGGTCATGGCCACATCCCGCCGCACAGTCCGGCCCGTCAGGACGGAGACGATGGCGGTGGTGACGGTGACACCGGCACTGGGGCCGTCCTTGGGCACGGCACCCTCGGGGAAGTGGACATGGATATCCTTGTTCTTATAGAAATCAGGATCGACACCCAGCTCGCGGGCGTGGGCGCGGATGTAGCTGACAGCGGCCCGGGCGGATTCCTGCATGACCTGGCCTAAGTTACCGGTCAGCTCGATCTTGCCGGAGCCCTCCATGACGTTGACCTCCACCTCCAGTGTCTCGCCGCCCACGGAAGTCCAGGCCAGGCCCGTAACGAGACCGATGGGGTCCTCCTCAGGCAGCTCGTCAGGCTGATAGCGGCGGGTCTCCAGGAATTCGGGCAGGTTTTTGGCGGTGATGGTGATCTTCTTCAGCTCCTCATCCTCCACCAGACGCAGGTCCGCCTTCCGGCAAAGCTTCGCCACCAGACGCTCCAGATTGCGGACGCCGGACTCCCGGGTCCAGCCCTCGATGGCGGCGCGGATGGCATCGTCGGTGATCTTGAGCTGGGACTTTTTCAGGCCGTGCTTCTGGAGCTGCTTGGGGATCAGATGGTTCTTGGCGATCATCAGCTTCTCCTCATCGGTGTAGGAGCTCAGCTCGATGACCTCCATACGGTCCAGCAGTGGGCGAGGAATGGTGCCCAGGTCGTTGGCGGTGGTGATGAACATGACATCGGAGAGGTCATAGGGAATTTCGACATAGTGATCCCGGTAAGTAGCGTTCTGCTCCGCATCCAGAACCTCCAGCAGGGCCGCTGCGGGGTCGCCCCGATGGTCCATACCCATCTTGTCCACCTCATCCAGCAGGAGCAGAGGGTTGTTGGAGCCAGCCTGGATCATGCCGTTCAGGATCCGGCCGGGCATGGCACCCACATAGGTCTTCCGGTGGCCGCGAATTTCGGCCTCGTCCCGGACGCCGCCCAAGGAAATACGGGCCATCTTCCGGTTCAGAGCCCGGGCGATGGAGTAAGCGATGGAGGTCTTGCCCACGCCGGGAGGGCCGACGAGACAGATGATCTGAGCAGGCATCTCCGGAGCCATCCGGCGGACCGCCAGCGTCTCCAAAATACGCTCCTTGACCTTCTCCATGCCGAAATGGTCCTTCTCCAGGATCTTCCGGGCAGCGGCGATGTCCACGCGCTCCTTGGTTTTATTGTTCCAGGGCAACTCCAGAATGGTATCCAGATAGCCACGGAGGACGGCACCCTCCTGGGAGCCGAAGGGCTGCTTGTTCAGCCGGTCGATGTCCTTCAGGAGCTTCTTCCGGCTGTCCTCGCTCAGGTGCAGGGCCAGGATCTTCTCCCGGTAGACGTCGGCATCGTTCTCGCCTTCGCCCTCGCCCAGCTCCTGGCGGATGACCTTCATCTGCTCCCGGAGGTAGTAGTCACGGTTGTACTGTTCCATGTTGTCCCGTGCCTTCTGCTGCATCTCCATCTCGATGGAGAGCATCTCGATCTCCTGGCCCAGGAGCTTCACCGCCTGCTCCAGACGGAGGGCGGGGCTCAGCTGGCTCAGAAGCCGGCACTTGTCGGGATAGTCAAAGCCCACGAACTGGCCCAGGCAGTCGGCGACGAAGCTGGGGTCCGTGGAGGCCATGAGCTTCAGCTGCAGGGCCTGGGCGGGATGCTGGGTCAGCTCCAGATAACCGGCAAAGGTCATCTGGGCATCGCGCATCATGGCCCGGACCTTGGGAGAGAGGGTGTAGGATTTCTCCTGGACCATCTCCACCCGGGCCAGCATATAAGGTTCGTTCTGGTTCATCTCGGAGATCCGGGCGCGGTACATGCCCGTCACCAGGACCCGCTGGGTGTCGCCGCCGTTTTTCAGGACCTGCTTGACCTTGGCCACACAGCCCATGGGATAGAGCTGGGCCGCGCCGGGATCATCGTCGATGATGCTCTTCTGGGGCACCAGGAAAATCAGCTGGTCCTGCTCCATGGCAGCCTCCAGAGCCTTGACGCTCTTCTCGCGGGCCACATCGAAGTGGACGGTCTGCTTGGGAAACACCACCAGACCCCGCAGAGCCAGCACAGGCATCTGACCGGAAACGATAATTTCATTCATAGGAAAATCCCCCTTTCTCTGGGTATTTCAGGGATAAACTTTCATATTTTGCAAAAAGAGGGGGTATGGCTACCCCCTCTGCATAATCAATTCTTTGCGCCCAGCTTCTGGCGCAGGTTCTTGGGGTCACGGACCACCAGGG
Organism: Faecousia sp.; assembly: GCA_045125955.1. Taxonomy (GTDB): domain Bacteria; phylum Bacillota; class Clostridia; order Oscillospirales; family Oscillospiraceae; genus Faecousia. Next base: position 2,928 of record JBGVNV010000046.1, on the reverse strand, counting down.
GGTCCGCACCGTCCACCGCTTCGGGGGTGATGATCACCTTGCGGACGGACAGGTCGGAGGGAATGCCGAACATGACGGTGGTCATGATCTCCTCCATGACGGCACGCAGACCTCTTGCACCGATCTGACGCTCCACTGCCTTCTCGGCGATGCGGTCCAAAGCCTCGGGCTGGATCTCCAGCTCCACATGGTCCAGCTCCAACAGCTTTTCATACTGCCGGGTCAGGGCATTCTTGGGCTCGGTCAGGATGCGGACCAGATCCTCCTTGGTCAGGCTGTTCAGACTGGTGATAACAGGCAATCTGCCCACCAGTTCGGGGATGATGCCGAACTTCAGCAGATCGTGGGGCTGCACCTGCTTAAAGAGGGCACCCACATCCTTCTTCTGCTTGCTCTTTACCTCGGCACCGAAGCCCAGAGCGGACTTGTCGGTACGCTTTTCGATGATCTTATCCAGACCGTCGAAGGCACCGCCGCAGATGAAGAGGATGTTGCTGGTATTGATGGGGATCAGCTCCTGGTGGGGATGCTTGCGTCCGCCCTGGGGCGGAACGCTGGCCACGGTGCCCTCCAGGATCTTCAGCAGAGCCTGCTGAACACCTTCGCCGGAGACATCACGGGTGATGGAGGTATTCTCGCTCTTGCGGGCGATCTTATCCATCTCGTCGATGTAGATGATGCCGTGCTCAGCCAGCTCCACATCGAAATCGGCGGCCTGGAGCAGGCGCACCAGGATGTTCTCCACATCGTCGCCCACATAACCGGCCTCGGTCAGGGTGGTGGCATCGGCGATGGCAAAGGGAACGTTCAAAATCTTGGCCAGGGTCTGGGCGAAGAGGGTCTTGCCGGAGCCCGTGGGGCCGATCAGCAGGATGTTGCTCTTCTGCAGCTCCACATCGGAGTCGCCGCCGAAGTAGATGCGCTTGTAGTGGTTGTAAACCGCCACAGCCAGCGCGACCTTGGCGTGGTCCTGACCAACGATGTAGTTGTCCATGAAGTTTTTCATCTCCATGGGGGTGGGCAGAGTCTCCGGAACCGCATTGTCCAGCTCGAACTCGTCGTGGAGCAGCTCCTTGCAGGCGTCCACGCAGTCAGAGCAGATGTGGGCAGTGTAACCGGTGATGATCCGGGGGACCTGCTCAGCCGGTCTGCCGCAGAAGCTGCAGCAAATGGTGGGCTCGGTTGTATTGGGCATAAATCCGGCACCTGCCTTTTAGTGGTTGTAGATAACTTTGTCGATCAGGCCGAACTCCAAAGCCTCTTCCGCGCTCATGAAATTGTCACGCTCGCAGGCGGCGGTGACCTCCTCGATGCTGCGGCCGGTGTTCTCGGCCATGATCTTGTTCATCCGCTCCTTGATGACCTGCAGACGCTTCAGATGGATGGCCATATCGGTGATCTGACCCTGGGTACCGGCAGAGGGCTGGTGGATCATGATCTCGGCGTTGGGCAGAGCCATACGCTTGCCCTTGGTACCGGCAGACAGCAGGAACGCGCCCATGGAGGCGGCCATGCCGATGGTGATGGTGGCAACGTCACACTTGATATACTGCATGGTATCGTAGATGGCCATGCCGGCAGTGACGGAGCCGCCGGGGGAATTGATATAGAACTGGATGTCCTTGTCGGGGTCCTGGGCCTCCAGATAGAGCATCTGGGCGACGATCAGGGATGCGGTGGCATCGTTGACCTCTTCGGACAGGAAAATGATGCGGTCATTGAGCAGACGGGAGAAAATATCATAGCTGCGCTCACCGCGGCTGGTCTGCTCCACAACATAGGGGATCATAGGCATGGTTATTGCTCCTTTCACGGGGTGTCAGATCGGGGAGGTCTTCCCTCCCCGGCCTGGGACATTCTAACCATATTGTGCTGGGGATATACTTTATGAAAGATTACTCAGCCTTGGCGACAGCGTTGTCCACCAGGAACTTGACGGTCTTGCGGGTCTGCAGGTTGGCCTTGATCTCCTCGGTGGGGACCATCTCCTTGATCTTCTCGATCTCCAGCTCGTAAGCCTTGGCCATCTCGGCGAACTCAGCCTCCAGCTCCTCGTCGGAGACGGAGATACCCTCGACCTCAGCGACCTTGGTGATCACCAGGTTGGACAGAGCCTGCTTCTCAGCCATGGGCTTGAAAGCCTGACGCATGGTGTTCAGGTCGCCGCCCATCATCTTGGCGTACTGCTCCACGGACATGCCGCTCATCTGCAGACGGTAAGCGAAGTCGTTCATCTGGTTGTCCAGCTCGACCTCGACCAGAGCGTTGGGGACCTCGACGGTGGCGTTGGCGGCAACAGCCTCCACGACAGCGTTCTCGAAAGCGCGGTCGATGTTCTTCTGAGCGTCAGCCAGCTTCTTCTCGCGGATGTCAGCCTTCAGCTCCTCCAGAGTGTCGAACTCGGAAGCGTCCTTGGCCAGCTCGTCGTCGATGGCGGGAACGTTCTTGACGGACAGCTTGTTCAGCTTGACAGTGAAGACAGCAGCCTTGCCGGCCAGCTCCTTGGCGTTGTAGTCCTCGGGGAAGGTGACGTTAACGTCCTTGTCCTCGCCGATGTTCATGCCGACGACCTGCTCCTCGAAGCCGGGAACAAACTGGCCGCTGCCCAGCTTCAGGTCGAAGTTTTCACCCTTGCCGCCGTCGAATGCAACGCCATTATCAAAGCCCTCGAAGTCGATGTTGGCAGTATCGCCCATCTCGGCTGCACGCTCAACGGTCTCGGTGGAAGCAACGTTCTGAGCCATACGGTCCAGCTCAGCAGCAACCTGTGCATCGGACACAGTGACATCCATCTTTTCAACTTCCAGGCCCTTGTACTGACCCAGAACGACCTCAGGATAAACCTCGGTGGTCAGAGTCAGAGTGACAATGTTCTCCTCGCTGATGTTCATGTCAGCCAGAGTGGGGCGGCCGATGGCTTTGAAGTCC
>JBGVNV010000045.1:0-4392 GCA_045125955.1 Faecousia sp. | reverse complement strand
ATGATCACCATTCAGGGCAAGGGCGTGTCCACCGGCATCGGCATGGGCCCCCTGTATTTCTACCGCCGCGCAAAGACCGAAATTCCCAACTACACCGTTGAAGATACCAACGCCGAGTGGCTGCGCTTCAAGGGCGCACAGTCCGTGGCCATCGACCAGCTGGGCGAGCTGGCCGAGAAGGCCCGCGTGGAAGCCGGTGATGAGGCCGCTTTCCTGTTCGAGACCCACCAGATGATGGCCGAGGACCTGGACTACGAAGAGGCCATCCAGGGTATGATCGAGGACGGCTGCAACGCCGAGTACGCCGTGGACACCGTCGCCGCTCAGTTCGCCGACATGTTCGCCAGCATGGACGACGCTTACATGCAGGGCCGCGCCGCCGACGTCAAGGACGTCAGCTCCCGGATCCTGGGCATCCTGTGCGGCGTGGTCCAGGGCGGCATCGATTCCGATGTTCCCGTCCTGCTGGCTTCCGATGACCTGGCTCCCTCCGAGACCATCCAGCTGGACAAGTCCAAGATCCTGGGCTTCGTGACTTCCTTCGGTTCCTCCTCCAGCCACACCGCCATTCTGGCCCGTACCCTGGGCATCCCCTCCGTTGTGGGCCTCGGCGATCAGCTGGACCCCATCTACGAGGGCCGTCAGGTGATCGTGGACGGCGGCACCGGTGCTGTCATCATCGATCCCACTGAGGACGTTCTGGCCGACTTCACCAAGAAGCGTGAGGAGCAGCTCCGTCAGCAGGCTCTGCTGCAGCAGCTGAAGGGCCAGGAGAACGTCACCAAGGATGGCAAGTCCATCCGCATCTACTGCAACATCGGCTCTCCCGAGGACGTGGACTCCGTTCTGGTCAACGACGGCGGTGGCATCGGCCTGTTCCGCTCCGAGTTCCTGTACCTGAACTCCAAGACCTACCCCACCGAGGAGGAGCAGTTCGAGGCCTACAAGAAGGTCCTGACCGACATGGGCGACAAGGAAGTCATCATCCGCACCTGCGACATCGGCGCAGACAAGCAGATTGACTACTTCGAGCTGCCCAAGGAGGAGAACCCCGCCATGGGTATGCGTGCTCTGCGTATCTCCCTGAGCCGTCCCGGCTTCTTCCGCACCCAGCTGCGCGCCCTGTACCGCGCCTCTGCCTACGGCAACCTGGGCATCATGTTCCCCATGGTCACCTCCGTCTGGGAGGTCCGTGAGACCAAGAAGCTCATCGAGTCCGTCAAGAAGGAGCTGGATGCCGAGGGTCTGCCCTACTCCGACCATGTGGAGATCGGCATCATGATCGAGACTCCCGCCGCTGCCATCCTGTCCGACCGTCTGGCCAAGGAAGTGGACTTCTTCTCCTGCGGCACCAACGACCTGACCCAGTACACCCTGGCCTGTGACCGCCAGAACAACGACCTGGGCCGCTTCTATGATCCCCACCACCTGTCCGTCGTCCGTCTGCTGAAGATGGTCGTGGAGAACGCCCACCGCAACGGCGTTTGGGTGGGCATCTGCGGCGAGCTGGGCGCAGACCTGGAGATGACCGAGACCTTCCTGGCCATCGGCGTGGACGAGCTGTCCGTCACTCCCAGAGCCGTCCTGCCTCTGCGTAATGCCGTCCGTAACCTGGACATGTCCGAGTCCGCCGCCAAGATCTGCGCCGCTATTGACTCTGACGAGAACCCCATGTTCTAAATCATGACACCACGACGCCCCAGCCCGCTCAGGCGGTCTGGGGCGTTATATCCAAGGAGGAGGATTCCCATGGAATACATCATTGAAAATGAATACCTGAAAGTGACCGTCACCACCTGGGGTGCCCAGGTCAAGAGCGTCGTCCGCAAGTGCGACGGCGTGGAGCACATCTGGCAGGCCGACAAGGCCGTCTGGGGCTACCATGCACCCATCCTGTTCCCCCACGCCGGCAAGGTCGTGGACGGCATCATCGAGGCCAAGGGCGGCGAGTATGCCTCCCCCCAGCACGGCTTCGCCCGCACCAGCGAGCACACCTTCGTGGAGCAGTCCGCCGACACCATCGTTCTGGAGCTCTGCTCCAGCCCCGAGACCCTGGCCAAGTTCCCCTACGAGTTCCGTCTGGTGTCCACCTTCACCCTGGAGAACGACACCCTGCACCACACCCTGACCGTGGAGAACCTGGACGAGGAGAAGATGGGCTTCGGCATCGGCTATCACCCCGCCTTCACCGTTCCCTTCGATGACAAGCATGTTGCCACCGACTATGAGCTGCGCTTTTCCGAGGCCGAGTCTCCCATCTGCCTGAACTGCCTGCCCACCGGTCTGGTCCAGCCCAACCACTATGTCCTGGGCAACAACATCACCACCATCGCCGTGGACGAGAAGCTGTTTGAAAATGACAGCCACTGCATGTGCAACCTGCGCTCCGCCACTCTGGGCATCTATGAGAAGGGCACCGGCCGCGGCGTTGTCTGCGACATCCGGGAGTTCCCCTACACCCTGATCTGGTCCAAGAAGGGTATGCCCAAGTTCATCTGCATCGAGCCCTGGCAGAGCCTGCCTTCCTTTGAGGGCGGCAGCCGCAAGTGGGACGAGAAGGCCCACGCCGCCATCCTGGAGCCCGGTGAGGCTTGGTCCACCACCCTGAGCACCTCTTTCGTGCGCTAAATTTGACCATCTAAACGAAAACGCGTCATTGCGAACCAGTCCGCAGACTGGTGTGGCAATCTCCTAAGGATTCCGGAAACCTTCGGAGATTGCCACGGCAGGGCTTCGCCCGCCTCGCAATGACGCGTTTTTTGCTTTATTTTTGAGATACTTTTTTCAGCATTTTTTCGTGCATCCAGACCATCAGCACCAGGATGCCCAGCAGGTAAACGGGCATGACCCAGGCACCGATGTGATTGGCGATGAGGCCGAAGAGGGGCGGCAGGGTCAGGGTCCCCACATAGGCACTGGCCATCTGGACACCGATGAGGGCCTGGCTCTTTTCCGGGCCAAAATTGGCGGGGGTGGAATGGATGATGCAGGGATAAATGGGCGCGCAGCCCAGGCCCACCAGCAGAAGTCCCGCCAGGGCCATCTTACCGGGCAGGAGCATGGCACCAACGCCCAGGCCAGTGATGGCACAGCCCATGCGAATGAGGGTCCTGTCGTCAAATTTCACCGTCAAAAAGCCGTTCACGCCCCGGCCCAGGGTCATACCCAGAAAGAACAGGCTGGCGAAAAACGCCGCCGTCGACCGCTCCACGCCCCGGCTCAATGTCAGGAAGGAGCTGGCCCACAATGCCGCCGTCTGCTCCAGGCCGCAGTAGCACAGGAAGGTCACCAGGATCTCCTTCGCGCCGGGGATGGCGAAGACCTTGCGCAGGGGCACCGGCTCCGCCGTCTCGGACTCGGTTTTCCGGTTTTTCCACAGGCCCAGCGTCAAAAAGAGGACAACCGTCAGGATGATCTGCAGCACGCCCACGATCCGGTAGCCGCCGGACCAGTGGTGCCCGCCGGAGAGCACCCAGCCCATGATGTAGGGGCCCACGGACGCGCCCACGCCCCACATACAGTGGAGCCAGCTCATGTGGCGGCTGGAATAGTGCAGGGCCACATAGTTATTGAGGCTCGCATCCACGCCGCCGGCACCCAGGCCGTAGGGCACGGCCCAAAGGAACAGCATCCAGTATTCGGTGCAGACGGAAAAGCCGAAGAGGGCGCAGGCGGTCATGGCAACAGACACCGCCGTGACCTTTCCCGCCCCGAAGCGGCAGGTGAGCCGGTCGCTGAGCAGACTCGACACGATGGTGCCCACCGCGATGGTCATGGACACCGCACCGGCTCCGGATACGCTCACCCCAAGCTCCGGGTACATGCTGGGCCAGGCCGCGCCCAGCAGGCCGTCGGGCAGTCCCAGAGAGATGAAGGACAGATAAATGATGGCAATGAGAAGATGGAACATGATGGGTTCTCCTTACAGTGTTTCTGCGATGATTATACCACCGATGAAGGCGGTTGTGGAGTGTTGTTTCTGCTCTTTTTGATGTATTTTGATGCGCACATAAAACGCCCGCCGCAGACGCGGCGGGAAAAATCCGTTCCCCCGGGGGGAAGGTGGCCCCGAAGGGGTCGGAAGAGGAATGCGGGCAAAAAACCGAAAGTCAGCACAATGCAACAGACCTACTCCCAGGTTGCAGCCTCGGAGCAGGTCTTTACATTTCCAGTCATCCAACATTGCCGCCCGCATTCCTCTTCAGTCACAAAATCGGTTCCGAATAGCCGATTTTGCGACAGCTTCCCCCCGGGGCAATGTCATCAACTTAAGCACTCAACTTTTTAAGGGCGTTTTATGTTTTGGGAGAATTTGGCTGATTTATGTCGCTTTGTTCGTGGGGCAGTCCTATTCGGGCGCACTGGGACAACAGCATCGTGTAAGCGGTTCTT
>JBGVNV010000044.1:0-16668 GCA_045125955.1 Faecousia sp. | reverse complement strand
CCGCCGGAAATGACGCCGGTCTCGAAAAGCTGCTTCGCTTCGCTGACGGTCACCGCGGGGATCAGGGTATTGGGATCATCCTTGTCCCGCAGCAGGCCGGAAATGTCCGTCATCATGATCAGCCGCTCGGCGCCCAGGGCGCCTGCGATGTATGCCGCAGCCGTATCGCCATTGATGTTGTAGGTATTGCCCTGGCGGTCGCTGGCCACCGTGGAGATGACAGGAATATAGTTCTTTTCCAGCAGGTCCGTGATAGGCTGGGTGCGGATCTTGGTGATCTCGCCCACATAGCCCAGGGCCTCATTTTTCATTTTCGCTTCGATGATACCGCCGTCGATGCCGCTAAGGCCCACAGCGTGACCGCCCTTCATCTGGATCAGATTCACCAGAGTCTTGTTGATCTTGCCGGCCAGGACCATCTGGACGATGTCTACGGTCTCCTTGTCCGTGACCCGCAGGCCATCCACGAAGACCGCTTCCTTGCCCAGGCGCTTCATGGTCTGGCTGATCTCCGGACCGCCGCCGTGGACCAGCACCACCTTCACACCAATGAGCCACAGCAGGGCGATATCTTCCATGACCTGCTGCTTCAGCTGCTCGTTGACCATGGCGTTACCGCCATATTTGACCACAACAATCTTTCCGCTGTATTTTTTGATATAAGGCAGGGCGGCAGTCAGAACCTCTGCCCGCTCCGCGTTGGAAAACAGATTCTCCATACCGATTCTCCTTTAAGTACGGTAATCTCCGTTGATCTTCACATAATCATAGGTCAGATCGCAGCCCCAGGCCGTGGCCCGGAAGGGGCCGTCACCGGCGGTGACCAGGATCTCGATCTCCTTTTCCAGCAGGACCTGCTTTGCCAGCTCTTCAGAGAAGAGGATACCGGCGCCGTTCTTACAGACGACCACGGTGCCGCCCTTGGACCGGAAGGAAACGCTGCAGCGGGTCACATCCACATCCGCGCCGGAGTAACCGATGGCGCACATGACCCGGCCCCAGTTGGCATCAGCGCCGAACATGGCAGCTTTCACCAGGCTGGAACAAATAACGCTCTTGGCCGCGATCTTTGCAGCCTCCAGGGTATCCGTACCGCTGACGGTACACTCCAGCAGCTTGGTGGCGCCCTCGCCGTCACCGGCGATCATTCGGCACAGATGGACGGTAATGGTATTCAGAGCTTCCATAAAGGTTGCAAAATCCTCACCCTCAGCAGCGATCTCAGGGTTACCGGCCATACCGTTGGCCAGAATCGTCACCATATCGTTGGTGGAGGTGTCGCCGTCCACGGAGGTCATGTTGAAGGTGCCCGGCACATCGCCCTTCAGGGCCTTGCTCAGCATCTCGGGGGAGATGGCGACATCAGAAGTGATGAAGACCAGCATGGTGGCCATGTTGGGGTGGATCATGCCGCTGCCCTTGGCGATGCCGCCCATGCGGCAGGTTTTGCCGCCGATCTCGAATTCCACGGCAACTTCCTTGGGGCAGGTGTCGGTGGTCATGATGGCCTGGGCCGCATCGGCGGCGCCGGGGACGCTCAGACCGGCCACCAGGGCCTCCATGCCGCCTGCGATGGGGGTCAGGTCCAGGACCTGGCCGATGACACCGGTGGAGGCCACCACCACATCGGTGGCGGGGATGCCGGTGTGCTTCTCCACCAGCGCGCACATATCCTCGGCGATCTGGATGCCGTTCCAGTTGCAGGTGTTGGCGTTGCCGGAGTTGCAGATGACCGCCTGGGCGATGCCGTTGGCGATGTTATTCTTGGTGACGGTCAGGGGCGCGCCCTTGACGAGATTGGTGGTGTAGACCGCTGCGGCGGAGGCGGGGACCTCGCTGACGATCAGGGCCAGATCCTTTTTGGAGTGGTTTCTGCGGATGCCGCAGTGGATGCCATTGGCTTTGAAGCCGGATGCGGCGCAGACGCCGCCGGAAATCAGTTTCATAGTCAGGTTCTCCTATATATATGGAAAAGTCCGCAAGGGAGGGGCGTGTCCCCTCCCTTTATGGTGTTAGAATCAAGAAATATTGCTGGTATGTTTTACGCAGCTTCGGTTTACCTCTGTCATTGCGAGGAGGGCGAAGCCCGACGTGGCAATCCGTTCTTTTCCGTCCCCGAAGGGGACGGGCGATGCTGTGCATCGCAGGGGATGCGGATTGCCACGGCCTTCGGCCTCGCAATGACAGCAATAATCTCAGCCGGTCCTTACAAATTAAGGCCCGTGGTCTCGTCGATTCCCAGCATGATGTTCATGTTCTGGATGGCCGCGCCGCTGGCACCCTTGCCCAGGTTGTCGAAGAGGGCGGTGACCATGGCCTGCTTTTCGTGGCCGGTGACGAGGATGCGCATGGTGTCCTTGTTTGCCAGGGTGGAGGCGTAGATGACGCTCTCATCGCCGCCCAGAGGGGCGACGGAGACGATCTTCTGGCCCTCATAATGCGCTGCCAGGGCTTCCCAGACCTTTTTGGCATCGAAGCCGGGAAGCAGCACGGAGGTTGCCATGCCCTCGTAGAAGTCGCCCAGGATGGGGCTGAACACCGGGGGCTGGCTCAGGCCGCAGAGCTTCTGCATTTCGGGCAGATGCTTGTGCTGCAGGGGCAGGCCGTAAATTCTGTGGCTTTCGTGGCGGGGGTCCCTATTTTCGTCCTCGTACTCGGCGATCAGGCTCTTGCCGCCGCCGGAGTAGCCGGTGAGGGAATAGGCCGTCAGGGGGAAATTGGGATCAATGATGCCCTTGGCCACCAGGGGACAGACGGAAGCGATGAAGCCGCTGGCGTGGCAGCCGGGGTTGGCCACCCGGCTGGAATTTTCGATGGCGGCCCGGTGGGCCGCGCTCAGCTCTGCGAAGCCGTAGGCCCAGGCATCGTTGGTGCGGTGGGCGGTGGAGGTGTCGATGATGCGGACCTTGCTGCCCTCGGCCAGGGCCACCGCTTCCACGGCGGCGGCATCGGGCAGGCACAGGAAGGCGATGTCGCTTTCAAAGAGAGCTTCCTTCCGGGCCTTGGGGTCCTTCCGGGCATCACCGGTGAGGGTCAGGATGGAAAGGTCGGCGCGGCCCGCCAGACGGTCCGCGATCCGCAGGCCGGTGGTACCGGCACTGCCGTCAATAAATACCTTGGTCATTGGATGGCCTCCTTTACAAAGGCGATCTGCCGGGCCACATCGGCGGCAGAGGGGCCGCCAACGCTGATGCGGGTCTCCACGCAGGTCTGTAGATCAATGGCGGTATACAGATCCTCTTCAAAGAGGTCGGAGTAAGTCTTGTAGGTGTCCAGGGGGAGCTCCTCCAGGACGGTGTTCTCCCGGATGCACAGGGCAACCAGGGAACCGGAAATTTTGTAGGCGGACCGGAAGGGCAGGCCCTTCTTCACCAGATAGTCAGCCAGGTCCGTGGCGTTGATGAAGCCGCGCTGGGCGGCGCGCTTCATGTTGGCTTCGATGGCGGTCATGGTGGATACCATGCCGGTGAAGACCTTCAGGCACATCTGCACGGTGTCCACCGCGTCGAAGACGGCCTCCTTGTCCTCCTGCATATCCTTATTGTATGCCAGGGGCAGGCCCTTGAGGGTGGTGAGCAGGGCCATCAGGTCGCCGTAGACCCGGCCGGTCTTGCCGCGGACCAGCTCCGCCATGTCGGGGTTCTTCTTCTGGGGCATGATGGAGGAGCCCGTGGTGTAGGCATCGCTCAGCTCCACGAATTTGAACTCCCAGGAGCTCCACAGGATGATCTCCTCGGAGAACCGGGACAGGTGCATCATCAATGTGGCAAGATCGCTCATGAGCTCGATGCAGAAGTCCCGGTCGGAAACGCCGTCCAGGGAATTCTGGCAGATGCCGTCAAAGCCCAGACGCTCTGCCTCGAAATAGCGGTCGGTATCGTAAGTAGTGCCCGCCAGGGCGCAGCAGCCGATGGGGGAAAAATTCATGCGCTTGCGGCAGTCAGCCAAACGGTCCAGGTCCCGCAGCAGCATCATGGCGTAGGCCATCAGGTGGTGGCCGAAGGTGATGGGCTGGGCCCGCTGGAGGTGGGTGTAGCCGGGCATGATGGTGGACTTGTAGATTTCCGCCTTGTCGGTGACGGCCTGGATCAGGTCCTTGACCAGGGCGGAGATCTCGTCGATCTGATTCCGCAGGTACATCCGGATGTCCAGGGCCACCTGATCGTTCCGGGAGCGGGCGGTGTGGAGCTTCTTGCCCACATCGCCGATGCGTTGGGTCAGGACCTGCTCCACGAACATGTGGATGTCCTCGCTTTTTCTGTCGAATTCCAGCGCGCCGGAGTCCAGGTCGCTCAAAATGCCTTCCAGACCTGCGATGAGCTGGTCGGCATCTTCATTGGTAATGATATGCTTGGCGGCCAGCATGGCGGCGTGGGCCATGGAGCCGGTGATATCCTGCCGGTACATCCGGCTGTCAAAATGGATCGAGGAGTTGAAATCGTCCGCGATCTGCTCGGTTGCGCCGTCAGTCCGTCCGGCCCACATTTTTGCCATTTGAAAAATCTCCAATCTAACAATGGGAACGTCATTGCGAGCCAGTGCGCACACTGGCGTGGCAATCCCCGAAAGTTTCCGGAAGCTCGGAGGGGATTGCCACGTCGGGCTACGCCCTCCTCGCAATGACGTGCGTATTTCTTTACTTACTTCTTGCTCTTGGCATCGACCATGGCCTTGACCTTGATGGGCAGGCCGTAGAGGTTGATGAAGCCGGCGGAATCCTTCTGGTCGTAGTCACTTTCGCCGAAGGTGGCGATCTCCTCGGAGTACAGGGAGTAGTCGGACCAGACACCGGCGTTGATCATGTTGCCCTTGTACAGCTTCAGGCGGACCTTACCGGTGACGGTCTCCTGGGTCTTGTTGACGAAGGCATCCATGGCCTCACGCAGGGGGGTGAACCACTGGCCGTTGTAGACGAGCTCGGCGTAGGTGATGGCCATTCTCTGCTTCTCGTGGAGGGTCATCTTGTCCAGGCAGATGGACTCCAGGACGGAATGGGCCTTGTACAGGATGGCACCGCCGGGGGTCTCGTAGACGCCGCGGCACTTCATGCCGACCAGACGGTTCTCCACGATGTCCAGCAGGCCGATGCCGTTGGCACCGCCGATCTCATTGAGCTTCAGGATGATGTTCTTGGCGGACATCTTCTCACCGTCCAGGGCCACGGGAATGCCCTGCTCGAAGTCCAGGGTCACATAGGTGGGGACGTCGGGGGCCATGATGGGGGAGACACCCATCTCCAGGAAGCCGGGCTTCTCGTACTGGGGCTCGTTGCCGGTGTCCTCCAGGTCCAGGCCCTCGTGGCTCAGGTGCCACAGGTTCTTGTCCTTGGAGTAGTTGGTCTCGCGGTTGATCTTCAGGGGGATGTTGTGGGCCTCGGCGTACTCGATCTCCTCCTCGCGGGACTTGATGGACCACTCACGCCAGGGGGCGATGATGGGCATGTTGGGGGCGAAGTGCTTGATGGTCAGCTCGAAGCGGACCTGGTCGTTGCCCTTGCCGGTGCAGCCGTGGCAGATGGCGTCGGCACCTTCCTTGATGGCGATGTCGACGAGACCCTTGGCGATGCAGGGACGGGCGTGGGAGGTGCCCAGCAGGTACTCCTCGTAAACGGCACCGGCCTTCAGGCAGGGCATGATGTACTCGTCGACGTACTCCTCGGTCAGATCCAGGACGTAGAGCTTGGATGCGCCGGTCTTCAGAGCCTTCTCCTCCAGACCTTCCAGCTCATCGGCCTGACCGACGTTGCCGGAGACGGCGATGACCTCACAGTTGTTGTAGTTTTCCTTCAGCCAGGGGATGATGATGGAGGTGTCCAGACCGCCGGAGTAGGCGAGGACGACCTTCTTGATGTTTTCTTTGTTCATGGTGGATTCCTCCGTGTTGTGAAATATTTATGCACGGATTATAACCAAATATTGTATATTTGTCAATATCCATGTATAAATATTCATGGGAATACAGAAGAAACGCCCTTTTGCCTATAAAGTTTCACTGACCCTGCGGGGCTTTTGTGGATTATTGCCACACATTGGGCGGTTGTGTTGCACAAGTCGGTACATGGTTTCAAGTTTATGCAAAAACATGTATACAGGTGAACATCAAATGTCGGCGTGGGAAGGTCATCGTCGAACGGAGCGCGGCAGCACCGGGGATTGGAAAAAAACGGTGGATTCCATCGAATTGGAAAGATTATACTGGAAATCCCTATCGATATATGTTATACTGATTCTGTGCCAGAATATCCTGGCACAGACGAAACACTTCCTGCCCCATGGGGCAGTGTGTCTGCGGACAAATTTGTAAGGAAGGTGAGCAATTGGAAAACTATACCAAGTATAAGTTGAAGGCAGCCGAGGAGCTGGCGGAGGTTCTGAAGAACACCGACAAGATCTTCGTTCTGGCCTGCAACAAGTGTTTCAAGGAATTTGAAACACTGGACGAGCCCGATTGCGCAGCATTTGTGAAGCTGGCTGCCGAACAGGGCAAGACCGTCACTGGCTCCGCACGGATCGATTTCCTCTGCAACAAGACCCAGACCGACAAGCAGCTGGTGGACCTGATCCCCGAGGACACCGAGAGCATTGTCGTTGTCTCCTGCGGCCTGGGCGTTCAGACCATCGCCTCCATCGCGGAGGTCCCCGTCTACGCGGCCTGCAACTCCCTGAACTACACCGGCCATCACGGCATGGCCCTGACCAAGAAGGCCTGTGACGCCTGCGCACAGTGCTACCTGAACCTGACCGGCGGTATCTGCCCCATCGTGGACTGCTCCAAGAGTCTGGTCAACGGCCAGTGCGGCGGTGCCAAGAACGGCAAGTGCGAGGTCAGCCCCGACAAGGACTGCGCCTGGGAGAAGATCCAGCAGCGTCTGACCGAGCAGGGCCGCCTGGCTGAGCTGACTTCTGCCCCCGTGCAGCTGCGCGACTGGTCCAAGGTCAACTTCAAGGTCATCAATGACTACGTCAAGTCCATCCGCGAAAAGCGTTTCGACGGCTGGTACGGCGGCGTCCACCCTGTGGAGGGCAAGGAGCCCACGGAGCACAAGGCTCTGGTCCGCTTCCCCGAGCCCAAGACCGCTGTGTTCCCCCTGTCCATGCACCTGGGCGCACCTGCCACCGCATGCGTGGCCGTGGGCGACTATGTGAAGGTCGGCCAGAAGGTGGGCGAGCAGGCGGGCTTCATCTCCGCCCCCATCCACTCCTCCATCAGCGGTACCGTCATCGCCATCGAGGAGCGTCCCCACGCCTCCCGCGGCACCTGTCTGGCTGTGGTGGTGGAGAACGACTTCAAGAACGAGCTCCACGAGTCTGTCAAGCCCAACAAGTCCCTGGAGGAGCTTGAGCCCGCCGAGATCATCGAGATCGTCAAGAATGCCGGCATCGTCGGTATGGGCGGCGCAGGCTTCCCCACCTACGTCAAGCTGAATCCCGGCAAGTCCATCGATGCCGTCCTGGTCAACGCCTGTGAGTGTGAGCCCATGCTGACCGCTGACCACCGGATGCTGCTGGAGTACGCCGACGACATCATCTTCGGATTGCTCGCCGAGATGAAGACCGTTGCTGCCCCCAAGGGCATCATCGTCATCGAGGAGAACAAGCCCGACGCCATCGCTCTGCTCCGTGAGAAGACCGCTGACATCGACAGCATCGAGATCCTGGAAGTCTCTACCCAGTACCCCCAGGGCGGTGAGAAGATGCTCATCAAGCGCGCCATGGGCCGCAGCGTGCCCTCCGGCAAGCTGCCCGCCGACGTCGGTGCCTGCGTCTCCAACGTTTCCACCGTCAAGGCCATCGCCGATGCCATCAAGACCGGTATGCCCCTGGTTGAGCGTATCACCACCGTCACCGGTAAGTACATCCCCAATCCCCAGAACTTCATCGTCAAGATCGGCACCTCCGCTGCCGACCTGGTGGCTGCCTGCGGCGGCATCCAGGGTGAGGATGTCCTGGTCAAGGCCGGCGGTCCCATGATGGGCTTCCCCCAGACCACGCTGGACACTCCCATTATGAAGGGCTCCAACGGCATCATCGCCATCGATCCCGACCACTCTGAGCCTTCCGAGTGCATCAAGTGCGGCCGCTGTGTGGATGTCTGCCCCATGGAGCTGAAGCCTCTGTACTTCGCAAAGCAGGTCATGGACCCCGCTGCGCTGAAGGCCAGAAACATTATGGACTGCATGGAGTGCCGCTGCTGCGAGTACATCTGCTCTTCCAAGATCCCTCTGGTCACCATGATCAAGATGGGCAAAAATGCTGTAAGGGGGATGAAGTAAGATGCTGATCACCGAACTGAAATCCACTGAGACTCTGCGTGGCCTGCTGAAGGGCAAGGTTTTTGTCCTGAACTGCCACGGCTGCCGTGAGATCCGCTTCCCCGAGCACGAGGCCGACGCCTTCCAGGCTGAGCTGACTGCCGAGGGCGTTGTCACCGGCATTTTCACCACCGAGTACATCTGCAACGACGAGAATCTGGCTGTGATCCTGAAGAATCACGCCGCCGCCATCGAGGCCGCCGATACCATCGCCGTGTTCTCCTGCGGCGTTGGCGTTCAGACCGTGGCTGCCATGTATCCCGCCAAGCGGGTGGTCGCCTGCTGCGATACCTATGCTCTGCCCGGTTTCCAGGGTGTTACCCCCCTGGAGGTCGACTGCAAGCAGTGCGGCGAGTGCTTCCTGAACCTGACCGGCGGCATCTGCCCCCTGACCGCCTGCTCCAAGAGCCTGGTAAACGGCCAGTGCGGCGGTGCCAAGAACGGCAAGTGCGAGGTCGACCCCAATATGGAGTGCGGCTGGGAGCGCATCTACCAGAAGCTGAAGAAGATCGGCCGTCTGGATGCCCTGAAGTGCCCCGTTCAGATCCGCAACTATGCCACCGATGACCAGGCCAAGGCCTGATAATTTCGAAATGAGGAGTAATAGATCATGAGAATTACTGAACTGTTCGATCAGGGCGAATTTGTCGTCACTGCAGAAGTCGGCCCCCCCAAGGGCATCCACCTGGGCCATCTGGTCGAGGAAGCCAAGGAGTATCTCTCCGGCATCACCGCTGTCAACGTCACCGATAACCAGTCCTCCGTCATGCGTACCTCCACCCTGGCCACCTGCGCCATGATGAAGCAGGCCGGTCTGACCCCCATCTACCAGGCCACCTGCCGCGACCGCAACCGTCTGGCTCTGCAGTCCGATCTGCTGGGTGCCGCTGCTCTGGGCATCGAGAACATCCTGTGCCTGACCGGCGACCACACCAAGATGGGCGACCATCCCGGTGCCAAGCCCGTCTTCGACCTGGATTCCGTCTCCCTGCTGCACACCGCTTCTCAGCTGGAGAAGGGCCTGGACCTGGCCGGCAACGCCCTGGTGGGCGAGCCCCCCAAGTTCGCCAAGGGTGCCGTCGTCTCCCCCATCTCCGACTCCGTTGACGCCCAGCTGGCCAAGATGGAGCGCAAGGTCATGGCCGGTGCCGACTACTTCCAGACTCAGGCTGTCTTCGAGTCCGAGAAGTTCATCGAGTTCATGGAGAAGGCCAAGCAGTTCGGCAAGCCCGTTCAGCTGGGTGTCATCATCCCCAAGAACGCCGGTATGTGCAAGTTCATGAACCGCAACGTCGCCGGTGTCCATGTTCCCCAGTACATGATCGACGAGCTGGCCGCTGACAAGGAGCGCGCCAAGGCCGGTATCACCGGCGTTGAGATCGCCGCCAAGATCATCAAGGAGTGCCGCCCCTACTGCCAGGGTCTGCACATCATGGCCCTGGGCTGGGAAGCCAAGGTCCCCGAGCTGATGAAGCTGGCCGGTATCTGATATGTAATACCCGTTGGGCGCACTGCTTGCAGTGCGCCCAATTTTTTAGGCTGTAGGGGCGATTCAAGAATCGCCCGGACAGTTGCCAGTGTTCCTTAGAAGGACCAGCCGAAAACAAGCACGTCATTGCGAGGCCCGCAGGGCCGTGGCAATCCGCATCCCCTGCGGCGCGCCGCCCGCCCCCAGAGGGGGCGGAAAGAGAACGGATTGCCACGTCGCTTCGCTCCTCGCAATGACGTGGGAACCTGGGGTTGGTCTTTCTTTTCGGCGTGGGCGGGCGATTCTTGAATCGCCCCTACAAGATCGGGGGTTCCGGGGCGACCGCGTGGGTCGCCCCTACGCGTTTTGGGGGATTACCGCATATTCTCCTCGGCGCAGTTATCTACCACGCGGACACCCATTTCGTCGCTGGGCAGATGGTATTTTTTGATGCTGACGCTGTTGTAGGCCGGGCACAGACGGGCCTCCGGGTCCAGGCGGAGGTCCTCGCAGATGCGCTGGGCGTGACGTTTTTGGTCCATTTGGATCACCTCGTGGGAGAGTCTGCCCGGAAATGGGGCGGCGTAATCGGCAAAAGCACCGAAATTTTCTGGAAAATTCCGGGGGAGATGGGCAAATCAGGGGAAAAAAACGGGAATAACCGGCGGATTTGCCCCGGTCCATTGACTTTTTGGCAAAAGCAACTTATACTAATAAAATACAGGATACCCTATGGAGGAATTTTTTATGCTGAAAAAGTGGGATGTGACCATCCCCGCTCTCACCGGCGACGCGCCCCGGAAGGCGTACATCTATCTGCCGGAATATTATGACGACGATCCCAACCGGAGATTTCCGGTCATGTATATGTGCGACGGACAGAATGTGTTTCTGGATTCCGACGCCACCTACGGCAAGTCCTGGGGCATGTACGATTTCATGCAGTGGACCCGCAAGCCCCTGATCATCGTGGCCGTGGAGTGCAACCGCTTCGGTGAGCGTTTCCACGAATATACCCCCGTGACCTACGAGAACCGGGAGCACGGCTTCATCAAGAGCAAGGGCAAGGCCTATATGAACTGGCTTGTCAATGAGCTCAAGCCCTACATCGATGCCAACTACCGGACCCTGCCGGACCGGAAAAATACCATCATCGCCGGTTCCAGTATGGGCGGCCTGATGGCCCTGTACGGCGTGACCTGCTACAACAAGGTCTTCCAGCGGGCGGCTCTGCTGTCGCCCAGCCTGTGGGTGGCACCCAGCAAGCTCTATAATATGGTGGCCCGGGCCAACATGAAGTTCGACACCACCATCTATATGGACTACGGCTCCGAGGAGATGTTCAACCACGACGGCTCCGACGATGCCCTGATCTCCATGACCACCCTGCTGCTGAAAAAGCGGGCGAACCTGACCTTCCGCATCGTCCCCGGCGGCACCCACAGCGAGGCCAGCTGGGAACAGCAGATCCCGGTGTTTATGGATTGCCTGAAGCTGTAACGCACAATGCCGAAGCATACGGGTTGTAGGGGCTGGCGCCCTCGACAGCCCGACCGCGAAGCGGCAGTTCGGCAAACGGGGCGTCGAAGGCGCCGCCCCCTACAGAATGTAAATAATGGATCATTCCCTGATCCATTCAAATAAAAATTGGAGAGTAACACATGAAAATCGAGTACCGCAAGCATTACAGCACCCACCTGGGCCGGGATATGGAGTATAAGGTCTACGGCCACGCGGGCAAGCCTGTTATGTTCATCCCCTGCCAGGCCGGCCGTGTCTGGGACTTTGAGAGCTTCAAGATGACCGACTACTGGGCCAAGTGGATCGACGAGGGCAAGTGCATCGTCTACAGTGTCGATACCATCGACAACGAGGCCTGGGCTGCCACCGGAAGCGACTGCCGCTGGCGCATCCAGAACCACGAGAACTGGTTCAACTACATCACCCGCGAGGTGGTGCCCATCATCAAGGCCGAGTGCGCCGACCAGGGCATCATGACCTTCGGCATGTCCATGGGTGCCATGCACGCTGCCAACCTGTACTACCGCCGTCCCGATCTGTTCGACAGCTGCTTCGCCATCTCCGGTCTGTACGACAACAAGGAGTTCTTCGGTGACTACTGCGACGATCTGGTCTATAACAACTGCCCCAACCTGTATCTGGCCAACCTGCCCGCCGATCACCACTACATGGGCTACTACAACAGCCAGAAGAGCCTGATCGTCTGCGGTCAGGGCCGCTGGGAGGAGCCCCTGCTGGAGTCCACCCGCTGGCTGGACACCGTCTGCTGCCAGAAGGGCATCAAGACCCGCTTCGAGTACTGGGGTCTGGACGTGGACCACGACTGGCCCTGGTGGTACAAGATGGTCGATACCTACGTCCCCTGGATGCTGGGCATTTGATCTGACAACAATTGGTGGGAATCCGAAAATCACCACGTCATTGCGAGGGCGCAGCCCGTGGCAATCCCGTGGACAGAAGATCGCACCAATTTGGCATTCCGAAAATCGACGGGATTGCCACACCAGTCTGCGGACTGGTTCGCAATGACGTGTTCTTTTTCGGACCGCAATACAAGAATCCTTAAATCGCAATAAAATACGACAAGAGAGGAGACAAAAAACGCATGAAAAACTTTATTTTCATCTCGCCCAACTTCCCGCTGACCTACTGGCGTTTCTGCCAGGAGCTGAAGAACAACGGTCTGCGTGTGCTGGGCATCGGCGACTGCCCCTACAATGAGCTGACTCAGGAGCAGCGCAACTCCATGCATGAGTACTACAAGGTATCCAGCCTGGAGAACTACGACGAGGTGTTCCGGGCTGTGGCCTTCTTCACCTTCAAGTACGGCAAGATCGACTGGCTGGAGTCCAACAACGAGTACTGGCTGGAGCGTGACGCCAAGCTCCGGACCGAGTTCCACATCACCTCCGGTTTCCAGGAGGAGGACATGGTCCGCACCCGCTACAAGTCCGGCATGAAGGCCTTCTACGCCAAGGCCGGCATCCCCACCGCCCGCTACCACCTGGTCAAGGATTTCGATCCCGCCAAGGAGTTCGCCAATAAGGTGGGCTACCCCGTGGTCGTCAAGCCCGACAACGGTGTCGGTGCCAACGCCACCTACAAGCTGAAGAGCGACTCCGATCTGGAGTTCTTCTTCGCCACCAAGGACAACTCCGTCCAGTACATCATGGAGGAGTTCGTCAACGGTGAGGTCCGCACCTACGATGCCATCATCGATTCCAAGGGCGAGCCCGTCTTCGAGAGCGGCAACGTCACCTGCGACTCCCTGATGGATGTGGTCAACGAGGCCAAGGATTCCATCTTCTACATCGTCAAGGAGCTGCCTGAGGTCATGAAGCAGCTGGGCCGCCGGACCGTCAAGGCCTTCGGCGTCAAGTCCCGCTTCGTCCACTTCGAGTACTTCGTTCTGAAGGCCGACCAGGAGGGTCTGGGCAAGAAGGGCGACATCTTCGGCCTGGAGGTCAACATGCGTCCCCCCGGAGGCTACGCCCCCGAGCTGGCCAACTTCGCCAACTCCGTGGATGTCTACAAGATCTGGGCTGACATGATCGCCTATGACTCCACCCTGGTGCCCATGAACGGCCAGCACTACTTCTGCGGCTTCTGCGGCCGCCGTGATGGCAAGAACTACAAGATGAGCCATGACGATATCATGCGCGAGTACGGCCACAAGATGAAGCTGGCCGCCCGCACCCCCGCCGCTCTGTCCGGTGCCATGGCCGACATGATGTATGTCGCCAACTACGACACCGAGGAAGAGATGATGAACGCCTTCCAGAAGATGTGCGAGGTTTGGTAAGTCCATAAAAAGGACCGGGTCCCCGAAGGGGGACCCGGTTTTTTGTCAGAAGAACACGTCATTGCGAGGAGGGGCGCAGCCCCGACGTGGCAATCCCCGATGGTTTCGGAACGATCCGTTGATCCACGGGATTGCCACGGCCCTACGGGCCTCGCAATGACGTGGTGAAATTTTACAGGACCCCGAAATGCTTCAGGGCGTTCCAGATGCCGTCTTCGTCTACCTTGTCGGTGATGTAATGGGCGGCTTCCTTGGCGGAGTGGCAGGCGTTGCCCATGGCGATGGCAGTGCCCACGGCACGGAACATATCCACGTCGTTTTCGCCGTCGCCGAAGGCCATGGTTTCCGCTTTTTCGATGCCGTAATGCTGAAGGACCCTGGCGATGCCGGTGGATTTGCCGCCATTTGCGGGGATGCCGTCTGCGCCGCCCATGTTCCAGCTGGTGAATTTGATCCCCGGCATGGAGGGCAGGGCTGTGCGCTCCCGGTCGTTCATGTAGAGGATGACCTGATAGATGGGGTGGTCATAGCCCCGGCTGAGGTCGCCGATGGGGGGCATCTCCGAATGGATCATGGCCTGGACCTTTTCCACACGGGCATTGTGGAAATTGATGTACATTTGGTCCTCCTCCACCAGGATGCAGGGGTAGGGGTTCTCCCGCAGGTAGTCCAGGAGGGTGGCGATGTCCCGGCTGTCGATGGGGCAGTGGTAGATGAGGCCCTGGCGGTCGAAGCAATACTGGCCGTTGAGGGTCACCATGCCGTCAAATTCCAGACCCTCCAGGGGGCGGAGCTTTTTCAGCTCCGGCAGGTGCCGCCCGGTGGCGATGAAGGTCAGGATGCCCTTTTCCCGCAGCATTTCCAACGCCCGGACCGCCGAGGCGGGGACGGAGTTGGTCTTGTGGGAGAGGAGGGTCCCGTCGATGTCGAAAAATACCGCTTTGATCATGGCGTTTCCTCCGATCAGTAGATGCTCAGGTCCAGCTCCCGGCTGAGCTGGGCCAGGGCCTGGACACCGGCCACGGAGTTGCCGTGCTTATCCAGGGCGGGAGCGTAGACACCGATGCCGAATTGGCGGGGAATGACGCCCAGGATGCCGCCGCCCACGCCGCTCTTGGCGGGGAAGCCCACCTCCAGGGCGAATTCGCCGGAGCCATCGTACATGCCGCAGGTGGCCATGGTGGCGGTGACATATTTGGCGTATTGGGCGGGGAAGAGCCGCTCCCCGGTGGCGGGATGGATGCCCCGGAGGGCGAAAATATGGGCGATCTTCGCCAGGTCCCGGCAGGTGACGGTGATGGAGCAGGCCTTGAAATAGCAGTCCAGGATCTCGTTGACCGGGTCGGAGATCATGCCGTAGGCCGTCAGCAGGTAGGCCAGGGCCCGGTTTTTGTTGCCGGTGAGCTGCTCGGACCGGAAGACCGCCTGATCGACCTCCAGGTTGGGGTTGTCCGCCAGGGTCCGGACCAGCTCCAGGAGCCGGTCGAAGCGTTCCGTGTAATCCCGGCCCCGGATCAGGGTGCACAGGGCGATGGCACCGGTGTTGATCATGGGGTTGATGTGGGCACCGGTGAGGGCCTGGTCGCTGTAGTTGAAGGTGTCGAAGGGCTTGCCCGTGGCCTCCACGCCCACCAGAGCCCGGACGGTGTCGATGCCGCTGTCCATCAGAGCCAGCAGCAAAATGAGAGGCTTGACCACGCTCTGCATGGTGAAGGGGGCGGCGCAGTCGCCGGCAAAATGGTCCCCGTCGGGGGCGGACACATAGATGCCCAGCTTGTCCGGGTCCACCTTTGCCAGCTCCGGGATGTAGGTGGCCACATGGCCCCGGGCCGTATGGGGCGCGCAGTCGCGGACGATGCGCGAAAGAAGGGTGTTCATGAAATCATCTCCGTTCGGGGATTCAGAAGATCCCCTTGTTGTATCTGTGCTGGACGGCAATGATGCAGCAGATGCCGACGGCCAGGCCGACCATCAGGACCGCAACCGCCAGCAGGGAAGTGTTGTCCATTAGACCAATGAGCCCGCTGAGGATCAGTGCCGCCGCCAGGACGAACATGGCCTTTCCGAAGGCTTTGCCGTAGGCGGCAGGGTCGGTGACTTTTGTCTGGTGGTAGCTGTGGATCAGGTCGGTTTTTCCCCGGTAGATGGCAAGGCCCAGCCCCGCGACCAGGGCCCCCGACAGAAACAGGATGATCGCATATAACAGCATGGCGGGTCCTCCTTGGAAATTTGGGTTTTCTGAGCTGATTATAGCATGAACGGGGGAGAACTGCAATCGTCCGTGAAGTTTGGCTGCGCCAAGTGAAGCAGCGGCGATGCCGCAGTGAAGTATTGTGCTTTGCACAAAGTGAAGTGAAGTGCGCCACAACACTTGCGAAGCAAACTTCACTGCGAAGCAGCTTCACGATGCGTCAGCATCACTTCACGCGCCGACAGGCGCACTTCGTTGAAAAACACGCCTTTGTCCAGAAGACAAAGGCGTGTTTTTTCATGGAGCAGGGTACGGGAATCGAACCCGCCTCCGAGGCTTGGGAAGCCACTATAATAGCCGATATACGAACCCTGCATCGTGGTGCATTATAGCACGGTTGGATGGAAAATGCAAGCAGAAATGTTCGACAGGGTTCCCTACGATGACCACTTATGAAAATAGAAAGACTGGTCCCGAAGTTACCACGTCATTGCGAGGAGCCGACAGGCGACGTGGCAATCTCCTGGAGGATTGGAACAGCCAGCAGCATGGTACCAGGAGATTGCCACGGCCTTGCGGCCTCGCAATGACGTGGTGACTGGAAGCTGGTCCTGTGGTATTGGAGCGGTAGAGATTATGGGTGGTCGCCAATTCTGACGAATTGGCCGGGCGATTCATGAATCGCCCCTACGAATGGGTGGGACGAAAAACCGAGGACTCATTTGAGTCCTCGGTTTCAGCTTGTCAAAGAACTATCCAAACGCCCCCGTTTCGTGTATAATAGACGAATCGGGGGTGTTTTTATGGAACAATGGAAAAACAACGCACGGCGGGAGCCTATTATCGTGGATCTGGACACTTTGGTTCCCAAAGAT
>JBGVNV010000043.1:0-21157 GCA_045125955.1 Faecousia sp. | reverse complement strand
TGCGGCATCGCCGAGGCCACCGTGTCCCGGTTCTGCAGGTCACTGAAGCTCAAGGGCTTCAACGCCTTCAAAATCGAGCTGGCCCACCACTCCGTGGCGACGGATCCCGCAGCTCAGCGGGGAAAGCCTGCCCTCAGTGCGGTGGGACGCAGCCGGGAGGTGGCGCGTCTGGCGGTGGATGCCGTGAACCAGACCATCGAGCTGGCAGATTCGGAGAGCATCCTGCGCTCTGTGGAGCTGTTTGAGAAAGCGGGCCATGTGATGTGCATCGGCTCCGGCGGCAGCATGATCATGGCCTCCGCCTTTGCCAATATGTTCTCCATGGCGGATCCCAAGTTCTATGCCGTGGCGGATTCCCATTCCCAGATCTCCGCCGCCGCCACCATGGGGCAGAAGGACATGATCGTTCTGTTCTCCTATTCCGGCTCCACCACCGGTGGCATCCAGGTACTGGAGCTGGCGAAGAGCCGGGGCATTGCCACGGTGCTCGTCACCCGCTATCCCAAATCCCCGGCGGCGAAGCTGGCGGATGTGGTGCTGCGCTGCGGCTCCAACGAGGGTCCCTTCCAGTCCGGCTCGGTGCCTGCCAAGATCGCCCAGCTGGTGGTGATGGATCTGCTGTTCCAGGAATACTGCCACCGCAACCGTGCGGCCAGCCAGGACAACATCCAGCGCATTGCTGCCGTGCTGTCGGATATGCACCTGTAATCAAAGACCTGCCCCCGGCGCAGTCAACTGCGCCGGGGGCTTTTCGTAAAAATGCCGCCCCGGTTGCCCGAGGCGGCACTGCTTATTTAGGGATTACTTGACAGCGTACAGGAAGGTGACGATCTGGGCGCGGGTGCAGGTTGCGCCGACGCCGAAGGTGCCGTCGCCCATGCCGGAGGTGACGCCGTTCTCAACGGCCCATGCCACGGGAGCATAGTACCAGGCATCGGAAGCCACATCGGTGAAGCTGACCTGCGCGGAGGTCTCGGGCTTGCCGTCGGCAGCATACAGGAAGGTCACGACCTGCTCGCGGACGCAGGTCTCGGTGGGGCTGAAGTGGTTGGCATCTGTACCGGAGGTGATGCCGTTCTCAACTGCCCACAGAACTGCCTTGTAGAACCAGTCGCTTTCGACCACATCCACGAAGGGATTGTTGGTGGTCTTGGGCTCGGGCTTACCGGCAGCCGCGTACAGGAAGGTGACCACCTGGGCGCGGGTGACGTTCATGTCGGGGCCGAAGTGGGTGGCGTCCATGCCGTTGGTGATGCCGTTCTCCACGGCCCACAGGACGAAGTTGATGTACCAGCTGTCCTCTGCCA
The DNA here is from genome assembly GCA_045125955.1 of Faecousia sp. Taxonomy (GTDB): domain Bacteria; phylum Bacillota; class Clostridia; order Oscillospirales; family Oscillospiraceae; genus Faecousia. The sequence continues at coordinate 19,850 of JBGVNV010000043.1, read as the reverse complement.
CATCCTCGAAGGGATTGCTCCGGGTGGCATCGCAGCGGGTGCAGGAGGTGCCGTTCCACTCGTGACCCAGGGCAGGAGTCTCGTCAGCGATGTAGCTCTCGCCGCACGCACAGGTATAGGTGGTGTAGCCACCGGCGGTGCAGGTGGGAGCGGTGACAACGGCGGTGTAGCTGTGCTCGTGGGGCTGCTCGCCGCTGGGGATGCCGTAGACAGCCAGCTCCGCGACGGTCATGACGGTGTTGGCGTTGGACTCCTGCCAATGGTAGGAACGGGTAGCGGTCAGACGGACATAGGCAGCATCCACGGGAGTGAAGGTGATCTCGGTGGTGCCGTTCACGGTATCGCCGTTGGCGACCTTCGTCCAGGTGTTGCCATCGGTGGAAACCTCGATGACGTAGTCCAGCAGGTTGCCGGTGCAGTCATAGCTGCCGTTATAAACGCGCTTGGTGTACTCGACCTTGTCGATGGTGAACATGCCGCCCAGATCCGCGATCAGGTAGCAGTCAGCCAGGTTGCTGCCGGGAACGGTGGCCCAGAAGGTGTTGTAGTCACCGTCGAAGGCGTTGCCAACGGACTTATCGAATGCGGGCTCAGAGGTATCGGTGGAGCTGCCGTCGCCGGTGATGCCGGTCAGCTTCTCGGACTCGACGGGCTTCTCGGCGCCGCAGCGGGTGCAGATGCCGTTCTCATCCCAGTCATGGCCTAGCTCATCGATCTCGCGGGTCTCGGTCTCGCCGCACTCGCAGGAGCGGGTCTCCTCGCCTGCCTCAGTGCAGGTGGCTTCCTTGGTGGTGGTCCACTCACCGAAGGCATGCTCATGCTCCACGGGCTTCTCCTCCAGGCCCACCAGAGCCACGGTCAGAGCCTCACGGGCGGCATCGACTACGGCCTGGGTGGCGTTGGGATCGGCAGAGACGGTACGGGCGTTCTCCAGGGCGGTCTGGAAGGCATCCCAGCTCTCGTCGGTGTAGTTGCCCTTCTCGTACATCTCGCACAGCTCGATCAGGGCGTTCAGGGCGGACTTGTCGGCTGCTTCGGGCTCGGGAGTGGTGCCGCCGTTGCCGGTCAGAGCACCCATGACCTCGATCTCATAGACGCGGACACAGGGAGCCCAGTTGGTGGTATCGGTGTCGGAGACATTGAACTTGAAGATCCGGACATCGGTCAGATTCAGCTCGTGGGTGGTGATGTCATCGGTGTTGCCGGTGACGGTGGCGATATTGGTCCAGTAGCGGCTGTCGGCCAGCAGTTCGGTACGGGCGGCCAGGGACATGCCCATCAGCTCGGCCACGGAGATCTCTGCGGTGTTCAGGACATACAGCTCGTAAGCCTCGGTGTTGGTGGAGGCACCGTCGGGCATCCACTCGTTGTTGGCACCGGCGTGGTAGACGGTGATGGAGGAGACGCTGGCCTCGGCACCCAGGTCGAAGGCGACCCACAGGTCCTTGCCGTCCTCGCACCACTTGTCGGTGCTCTCATTGCTCCAGGAGCCATTGAACAGCTTCTCGGGGCCGGCCTCGTCGCCCATCTTGGTGCCGTTGTAGGCGATGATCTTGGAATCCAGACCCAGGTTCCACTCCTCGGGAGGAGCGACCCACTCCTCGCCGGTGATGCGGATCTCGGCGGCGGAGGCGAAGACGTAGGCGTTGTCGGTGACGCCGTCCAGGGCATACATACGGACGAACTTCACATGCTCGGCATCGAAGCTGACCAGCTTCCACTCGCGGTCGGCCTCCCAGTTGCCGGTGGCAACGGACTTCCAGGTTTCGCCGTCCTCGGAGACCTGGATGTCGTACTCGGTGATGATGCCGTTGGTGTTGCCGGTCTGACGGGGCAGCAGGCGCAGACCGTCGACGTTGTACTCGCCGTCGATCTCGAACTGGAACCAGTGGTCATCGCGGCTCTCGCCGTACCAGTCGGTGTGCCAGATGGTGCCGGTGTCGTTATCCACGGCCAGCTCGGCGGGACCCTCGGAAGCACCGCCGTTGGGCTCAAAGTTGCCGGTGGAGACGGTCAGGACCTCCAGGGGGATGTCGCGGCTGTCGTCGGCGGGATCCACGTCCACGGGAGGATCGGTGGGATCGGTGGGCTCCACGGGATCGGTGGGCTCAGGCTCCTCGCCGCCGGTGGGGACGATGACGGTCAGGACCTTCTGCTCGCCCTCGATGCGCAGGATGGCCTTGGCATCGGCGGCCAGGCCGTAGCCCTCGGGAGACTCGGTGTTGCGAATGGTGTAGGTGCCCAGCTCGACCTCGGCCTTGGCACCGGAGTCGGAGGTGGTGGACATCTGCGCGGCGACCTCGCCGTTTGCATCAACGATCTCGAAGCGGACACCGGTCAGGGTCTCGCCATTGGCGTTCTCGGCGTAGACCTGGATGGTGGCAGTGGGCTCGTCGAAAGCGGGGGTGTCCACGGTGTAGACATCGGAGATCAGCTTGCCCACGCGCTTGACCTGCAGCTCCAGCTCGCCGCCTGCGCGCTTGACCGACACGCGGTCCATGGAGACGGAGGTCTCACCCTCGGCCACGGGCATGGATGCACGGCCCTGGACGTAGACCACGTCGCCCTCGTTAAGGCCGCTGACGGTCATGGTGGTGTAGATCTCGTCAAAACGGGAGGAGGAGACGGAGCCGGGCTGGGAGAATTCCACGAAGGAAACATCCTCGGCGGGCTCGGACTTGGCAGCATCCTCTGCGTCAAACTTGGCGCAGAGCTTGATGCTCTCGGCATAGCCTGCCTCGGTGACGGTGTAGTAGACCAGACCTGCCTCAGCGGTGCCGAAGTCCAGGCCGGACAGGGTGACGGTGCCGGAACCGGTCTTCTCGCCTACCAGGACACCCTCAGCGGAGTAGACCTTGACGGTGCGGCCGGCGGGGACATTCTTCAGGGTGAAGGTATCGTTTGCGCCCACGCCGTTGTCGGCGGCAGCAAACTGCATGGGGATGTTCTCGGTGGCGGCGAAGCCGGTCTCGAACATCTGCCACTCATAGATGTTGACGGCACTCCAGGGAGAGGGGCCGATGCCGTCGATGGTCAGCTTCCACTCACGGGCGGTGACGGGGGTATCCAGCAGCAGGTCGTTGTAGGCGTCGGTGTTGCCGCTGACCTTCAGGGCGGTGACCCAGTTGCCGGAGGCATCCTTGTAGGCAACGGTGTAGGCAGAGGTGTTCAGATCCTTGCCCTCGCCGCCGAACTCGGCGTGCTCCATGCGGATGCGCTTGATGGTCTTTGCCTCGCCCAGGTCGATGGAGAACCAGTCGCCGCGGCCGGAGGCCCACCACTTGGAGGAGTTGCCGGAGATGCCGTCCAGAGCCTTGTCGCACTCAGCACCGTCGCCCTGCTCGGAGTAGCCGGTGACGGTGGCACCCAGACAGACGTTGACAGCCACGGTGGCGACAGCGCGCTCGGTGTCGTCATTGCCGTAGGCCCAGTCGATGGTCAGCTCGGCACCCTTGCCGCGCTGGCCGTTGCGGTTCAGGGCAACGATCTCGATGGTCACATCGGTCTCGTCGGCATTGCGGACCAGATTGGGGATGTAGTAAGCGGTGTTGGGGGTCTCCATGATGAAGGTCTTGGTGCCGTCGGCGTTGACCTTGTAGATCTCATAGGAGCTGGCACCGGTGACCTTGCTCCAGGAGATGCGGGCCTCGGCGGCGTAGGCATCCCGGTACAGGATGTCCTCCAGGACGACCTTGGAGGAAGCAGCGGAGGCGGGGCGGTTCTTGTCGATGATGGACAGCCGGCCCAGATTCAGCCGGTAGTCGGAAACGCCGCCGTCGACCACGACGCCCAGGCCGTAGACGGTCATACCGGCCAGGGGGGAGAAGTCGAAGCTGGTGGTGACCCAGCCGTCGCCGGTCTCCAGGGAGCCGGAGACCATCTCGCACTCCTCATAGGAGCTGACGCTGCCGTTGCCCACGTAGGCAAAGACGGAGGTGTTGGCCAGATCGCCCTTGGCGGTCAGGCTCATGGTCATGCCGTTGGTGATCTCCACATCGGTGGCATACAGCAGGACGGTGTTGGTGCCGTCGATGCTGCCGGAGAGCTTGATGGAGGAGCCGCCGTTGTAGGCATCCTCGAAATCATAGCCGGCCTCCAGCTTCTGGGTGCCCTCGGTGTCGATGATCCAGGTGTAGGTGGGCAGAACGTCCTGCGCGGACTGGTAGGACCACTCGGTGTCGCGCAGCTTCACGCCGTCGACGAACCAGGCCTTGCCGTGGCCGGTGTTGAAGTTGGTGACGAAGGGAGCGGCGGTGACGGGGGTCTTCTCCGCGAAGAAACGGGACAGACCTGCCCAGGCACTGCTGTTCAGGTTGGCACTGGTGTCACGGGGGTCACCCTTGGTGTTGATGAAGTAGTCCTGCTCGGTCTTGTGGAAGTCCTCGCCGTCCTTGGCCATGGTGATGGTCTGGTTGACGTAGTACAGAGCCAGAGACAGCTTGGCAATGCCGTCCTCGTCCACCAGCAGGTGGTCCTGGAGACGGTCGCCATAGACGTTGGCCTGGACATTGAAGCCTGCAAAGGCATCAAACTGGCTGCGGCCGATGGACTTCAGGGTGTTGATGGTGGTGGCGATCTTGGAAGCGGACCAGTTGTAGTTCATAAAGAACTCATCAACGCCCCAGATGCCGTCCTCGTTGGGCTCCATCCAGGACTTGTTGTAGCTGTTGACGGCATCCTGGTAGGAAACGCCGCCGGAGGAGATCATGGAATCGTACCAGGAGATGAGCATGTCGGGACGCTTGGCGTGCATGTAGCGCATCATCTCGTTGAGGCGGGTGGCGACAGCCTGGGAGCAGCCGTAGGACTCCTGGTTGAAGAAGTAGCCGTCGAAGCCATAGTAATCCATGACCTCGATGAGCTTGTCAGCAACGGGGAAGGAGCCGTCCTCGGCCTGCTGGCAGAAGCGGTCCACCTGCTCGGCGTAGCCGTAGCCGCTGCCCCAGGGGAAGCCCAGGGTTGCCACGATGGGAACGCCGTTGGTGTGGGCGGCATCGATGTACTCGCCGGTGGGGCAGCAGACGATGCCCTCATCGGAGCCGGTCCAGTAGATGAAGGAGTCGGCGTACTGCCAGTAGTTAAAGGCATAGGTGAAGAAGGCGTCGGTGCCCTGGGCGCTTGCCTCGTCGTGATCGGAGTTGGGCATGGCGCAGAGCATCAGCTTTGCCTCGGGGTTGGCCAGGGCATTGACCTGGATCTCGCCCTCAGCGCGGTCTGCCAGAGGGATGCTGGCCCGGCTGTAGGCCGCATCGGGATCGGACTCGGGAGTCCACTCCAGCAGGGTGTCGATGTTGAAGGAAGCACCGATGGGGGCCAGGGTTTCCCGGTCCTTGTATGCCTCATTCATCTCGGGGGTGCCGTCATCACCGGAGCTGACAGCCAGGCCCGTGGGCAGCATACCCAGGACCATGACGACGGCCAGCAGCATCGCAAGAAGGCGGCGCGGATCGAATTTCTTCATATTTTTTCCTCCTTTGGTTCTTCCCGGACGGACAGTTGGATTTAAGCGAAAAGCATAAAATCCCCCTGAAAAACATCCCGGTCTTGTCCATTATATCCAATACAAACCGGGGGCGATAGTATATTTTTGGCATTTCGCAGTCAGCAAGGAAACAGAGAAGATCCCCCGGGGCTGAAAGAGCTGTTTGTTGGATACGAAAAAGGCGCGTTGACCATGGCTTTCATCAATAGAGACAGATCTGAAAACTGCTATTCTCGTGGCCTGTCCCGGAGGAACCGGGAGAAGGGGGATCTGCTTCAAATCTTACGCAATGATGGGATGCCAAATTGCAATGTGGTTTCCCCTTTGCAGAAAGCTGCCGGAACATCCCTTTGTCAATCGCAAAAATTTAACGGGTCTGCCGCAAACAGCGGCAGACCCGTTTGAGTTTCAGGGAATTACCAGATCACGATGCGCTTGGAGGGAGCCAGGTACATCTCGTCGGACTTCTTGACACCGAAGGTCTCGTACCACTCGGGGAAGTTCCGGGGAGGCATATTGCAGCGCAGGTAGGCGGGACCATGGACGTCCACCTGCAGCAACAGCTTCTGGTACTCGGGCTTGGCCTTCTGGCACCAGACCCGGGCCCAGTTGGTGAAGTATTCCTCGAAGGAAACGCCCTCGGTCCGGGACATGATATCCAGGGTGACAGCCATGCCGCCGTTGTCGGCGATGTTCTCAGAAACGGTGAACTTGCCGTTGACGGTGCCCCAGGGCAGTTCGATGCCGTCAAACTGCTTGACCATGGCGGCGACCTTCTTGTTGAACTTCCGCTCGTCGGCCTTGGTCCACCAGTTGTTCAGGTTGCCCAGCTCATCGCACTTGGCACCGTTGGAGTCGAAGGCGTGGGAGATCTCGTGGCCGATGACGGCGCCGATGCCGCCCAGGTTCTCGGCTCTGGACTGGTGGATGGAGTAGAAGGGGGGCTGCAGAATGGCGGCGGGGAAGGTGATGTCGTTGACGAAGGGATCGTAGCAGGCGTTCACCAGATGGCCGGGCATGGCCCAGTGGGTGCGGTCCACCTCTTCGTTCAGCTTGCTGAAATTGTCCTCCATGCGGATGCGGCGCAGGGAATTGACGATCTCAAAGAGGGACTTGCTGCCGTCGAAGACCAGCTTGTCGTACAGGGGCTCCACCCGGTCGGGATAGGCCAGCTTCAGACCCATCTTGGAGAGCTTCAGGATGGCCTTCTCCTTGGTGGCGGGCTCCAGGATGTCGTTGGTCTCGATGCGCTTCTGGTAGGTGGCAACGATCTGACGGACGATCTCGGTGATGTCCTTCTTGGCCTCCTCACCGAAATACTTCTCGCCGTAGTACAGGCCCACGGGCTCGCTGTACTGGCCGGAGGCCAGCTGGTAGGCGAATTTCTCGGTGGAGGGTGCGGCGGCGATACCGGACAGGGCGCGGCTGAAGGCACCGCCCAGCTCCCGCAGCTCCTCGGTCAGCAGGCTGCAGCTGCCCATCAGGGTGGTCACATAGGCCCAGCTCTTGTACATCTCAAAGGTCTCCTCGTTGAAGATCTCCTTGAAATTCTTGAAGAAACGGGGCTCTGCCACGATGATCTCCTGGGGCAGCTCGCCGAACAGATCGGTCAGCAGCTTCTTCAGGTTCATGGGCTTAACCATGCCGGCCACTCTGCCAGTCTTCATGGGGTTGTACATCTTGACGTACTCAGACCACTCCTCACGGGTCTTGACGTACTTGGCGAGCAGTGCATCGAAGGCCAGGGTGTCGGCCATCAGCTTCTCGATCTCCTCCTCACCGAGACCGGCGATGGCGAGGACCTGCTTGGCAAAGCCGCTCCAGAGGGCAAGAAGCTGCTCCTTCTGCTGCTCCCGGCCCTCGGCGTAGTAGGAGGCGTCGGGCAGAATGACGTTGGGACCGGTGACCATCACGCAGTGATGGGTGGTGTCGGTCATGTTGGGCTCCACGGCGATGCTGATGGGCATGGAGATGCCTCCCAGCATCAGCTCCCTGGCGCGCAGGTTGAAGCTTCGCATGGTGCCCACCTTCTTCAGAATGGACAGATGCTTCAGCGCGGGCTTGATGCCGTGCTTCTTCTTGCGCTTGACGTCCCTGGCCAGGGCATACAGCTTGGCGGCCCGGGCCATGTGGTCGTTGGGGTAAGTGCCGCTTTCGCACATGGTGTTAAATTCACCGATCATCAGCTTCTCGATGCCGGTCATCAGTGCCATGGCACTGCCGGTCACGGGCATATCATCGGGGATCACCAGCTCGTTAAGCTTCGCCTGGTTGACATGGGTGTAAAGATCGTCCTGGATGCGAATGTTATCCATAATATATCTCCCTTGCTTGAAAATTTATGATAGGAATCATGTGAGTTTTTTATACCACAGTTTCCCCGGAAAGTAAATAGATTCCCATGGATTATGTGCAGAAGGTCATCATTTCCCAAAAAGAAGCCTTACAGAATGGAATTTTCCGTCACCGGCGTACACCGGGACTGTCGGTAAGTAAAATCTAGGTAAAGTTCCGGGGAGGAATCTTGCATTTTTTGTCCACAGCCGCTATGATTTAGAAAAACAAAAGGAGGTGCGCCGATGATCTGGTGTGTAGAAGATGATGCCAGCATCCGGGATATTGAGGTTTATGCGCTGACGTCCACCGGATTTGAAGCCCGGGGATTTGAGGACGGCGACAGCTTTTGGAAGGCTCTGCAGTCTCAGAAGCCACAGCTCGTGGTGCTGGATGTGATGCTCCCCGGTGTCGATGGTGTGACGCTGCTGAAACGGATGAAGGCTTCGGAGGAATTTCAGGAGATCCCCGTCATCATGGCCACCGCCAAGGGCAGCGAATATGATAAGATCCAGAGCCTGGACCTGGGCGCGGACGACTACCTGGTGAAGCCCTTTGGCATCATGGAGATGGTCAGCCGGGTCAAGGCGGTGCTGCGCCGCTGCAGGCCGAAAATAATGTCCAATTTGTTGAAGCTCGATGGCCTGGTGCTGAATCCTGAGGAACATACGGTCAGCATTGACGGGGAACGGGTGAATCTGACCTACAAGGAGTACGAGCTTCTGCACCTGTTCCTGACCCAGCCGGGAATTGCGTTCACCAGAGAACAGCTCCTGTCCAGTGTCTGGAATACGGATTACCTGGGCGAGACCCGGACGGTGGACATGCACATCCGCACCCTGCGGCAGAAGCTGGGCTCCTACGGACACATCATCGAAACGGTCCGCAATGTGGGCTACCGGCTGGAGGGGAAGCATGACAAGTAAGATTTTCCGCTCCACGGTCTTTGTGGCGGTGCTGGTGCTGCTTTGCAGTCTGAGCGTCATTCTGGGCGTGCTGTATAACCACTTCACCGAGGTCCAGGTCCGGCAGCTCAAGGACGAGCTGAGTCTGGCGGTCACCGGCACGGAGCAGTACGGCAACGCGTTTCTCGAAAATGTGGAGGCAGACCGGTTCCGTGTGACCTGGATCGACAAGGACGGTCCGGTCCTCTTTGATACCCAGGCCGATCAGACGGTGATGGAGAACCACGCCGACCGGGAGGAGATCCGGGAGTTCTCCGCCAATGTGTCCCATGAGCTGAAAATGCCTCTACAAGGCATCATCGGCAGTGCGGAGCTGCTGGAAAGCGGCATGGTCAAGGCGGCGGACACCTCGCGATTCGTGGGCCATATCCGCCGGGAAGCCAAACGGCTGGTGAATCTCGTTGAGGATATTATCCGTCTTTCTCAGTTGGATGAGGGCATTGCAGTACCTGCAGAAACCGTGGACCTGCTGGAGATTGCAGAGGAAGTTAGGGCAATATTGGAAGCGAGTGCGGCGGAAAAAGAAGTACATATTTCTGTTTCTGGAGCCGGATTTCATGTGACGGGAGTGCGGTCGATGCTTCAGGAAATCCTATACAACCTCTGCGACAATGCCATTAAATACAACATCATCGGCGGCAGTGTAAATATCTGTGTGGAAGACAGGAATCTCTCCGTAAGCGATACCGGCATCGGCATTCCTGCGGAACACAAGGACCGGATCTTCGAGCGGTTCTACCGGGTGGACAAGAGCCATTCCAAAGCAACCGGCGGTACCGGTTTGGGCCTTTCCATCGTCAAGCACGCCGCCGCTTACCACAACGCAAAAATTGCCCTGGACAGCACACCAGGAAAGGGCACAACCATGACGATTCAATTTTGAGCTTGACCGCATCCATTTCGGGTGCGGTCTTTTCCTTTACATGAATTTTACATAGATTTTTCAAGCCCTCTATGGTATTTACAAATGGCAAAATTTATAATTTAGGCTGTCGAAATAAGAAAAAATCTCGTAAAGGAGAGAACTATGACAACCTATATTTTCAAAATCATCACCCTGCTGGGCGGACTTTCCCTGTTCCTGTTCGGTATGGATGTGATGGGTAAGGCTCTGGAGCGGCAGGCCGGCGGCAGGCTGCAGACCATCCTTGCCAAAATGAGCAGCAATGTGTTCAAGGGCTTCCTGCTGGGTCTGGGTGTCACCGCAGTGATCCAGAGCTCCTCCGCCACCACCGTCATGGTGGTCGGCTTCGTCAACTCCGGCATTATGACCCTGAAGCAGGCCGTGGGTGTTATCATGGGTTCCAATATTGGTACCACTGTCACCGCCTGGATCCTGTCCCTGAGTGGCCTGGAGGGCGACAGCTTCCTCATCAAGCTCTTTAAGCCCTCGACCCTGGCACCCCTCATCGGCATCATCGGTGTGGTGATGTACATGGGCAAGAACGAGAAGCGCAAGGGCATCGGCACCATTTGCTTAGGCTTCATGGCCCTGATGACCGGCATGGATATCATGGGCGACAGCATGGAGTTCCTGGAAAGCGAACCCTGGTTTGCCCAGCTGATGATCTCCTTCTCCAATCCCATCCTCGGCATCCTCTTCGGTGCCGGTCTGACCGCCATCATCCAGTCCTCCTCCGCATCCGTCGGTATCCTGCAGGGCCTGTGCGTCACCGGTGCCGTGACCTACGGTGCGGCCATTCCCATTATTCTGGGTCAGAACATCGGCACCTGTATCACCGCCATCATGGGTGCCATCGGTGCCAACCGCAATGCCCGCAGAACTGCCATGGTCCATCTGCTGTTCAATGTGGTGGGCGTGACCATCTTTGTCATCGTGTTCTACGGCCTGGGTCTGTTCGTCGATTGGAAATTCCTGAACGATGCTGCTGCGGCCTGGGACATTGCGGTGATCCATACTTGCTTCAACATTGCCGCCACCGCTGTTCTGATGCCCATGAACGGTCTGCTGGTGAAGCTGGCCTATCTCATCATCCCCCACGAGTATACGCCGCAGAAGGAGGAGCTGCTGGACGAGCGTCTGCTGGCAACCCCTGCCGTGGCTGTCCAGCGGGCCCATGAGATCGCCGGTGAGATGGCTTCTGATGCCGCAAAGGCCATGGAACTGGCCATGGGTCTGACCAAGAGCTTTGATGCCGCCGTTCTCGATCAGGTCACTGCCCTAGAGGATAAGACGGACCGCTACGAGGATGCGCTGAATACCTACCTCGTCAAGCTCTCTGCTATGAACCTCTCCGTCCACGATAACCGGATTCTGAACACGCTGCTCTACACCGTCTCCGACATCGAGCGAATGGCGGACCACGCCATGGCCATCGCCAAGGCCGCCCAGGAAATGGCCGAAAAGAAGATCGAATTTTCCAGCCAGGCCAGGGGAGAGCTGGCAGTTCTGGAGCAGGCGGTGCTGGATATCGTGAATCGCACCGTCGCCGCCTATAGAAGCTTCGACCTGGGCAACGCCGTGAAGATCGAGCCCCAGGAGCAGGTGGTCGATGCCTTGGTTCGGGAAGTCAAGTCCCGCCATGTGCGCCGCCTGAGAGACGGCCTGTGCACCGTGGAGTACGGCTTCGTGCTGGAGGATCTGCTGACCGCCTGCGAGCGCACCGCAGACCACTGCTCCAACATGGCCGTGGAAATGATTCAGGTGTCTGAGGGCAAGCTGGAGGCCCACGAGTATCTCAACGCCCTGAAGGCCGGTGAGCTCCACGAGTCCGCCGCCTTCTCCGAACGATTCGCCCGGTACAAGGCCCAGTACGCATTCCCTGAGGAATAATACTAACTCTTGATTAAACTGTTTCATTCTTTCCGGTCTAAATTGCGCCATAATGCGTTCTCGTCCTAGGTGGGCGACAGCCCACCGTCGTCCTCGGCCTTTTCTGGCACAATTTATCCTCGGAAAGCTCTGAAACCAATTAACCAAGAATTAGTATAAAAATGGAGGCTGTTGCTTGTTGCAGCAGCCTCTTTTTCTGTTTGTGTGTAAGCTTCTGAATGTGTGTAACCAAAGTGCATCCCGCCGCATGGTCTTAGTTTATCATCTACGGGGGCCATGGCCGGGCCCATGTTGGCGGCATCGGTGATGCCGAGGTCCGTCACCGTGCCGATGGTGGCGGATTCGATGGCGACGGGGCCCTTTTCCCCGGTGACCAGGGCCGCACCGGAGCCGGTGACGGTCCACTGGGCGGTGGGAGTCCGCTGACCGCCGTAGCCCAGGGGAAAGCGGTACTGCCGCTCGGATCCCGCAAAGTGACTGGAGGTCATGGCCACCGCCCGGTCGGCATATCCGCCGCCCACCGCCATGGATGCCAGCAGCAGGCTCAGGGCCATGGTGGAGCAGGCACCGTAGAGCCCCAGGTGGGGGATACCCGTATTGCGCAGGGTAAAGGAGGAGCCGATGCACTGATTCAGCAGATCCCCGGAGCACACCAGATCGATGTCCCCGGCCTTCAGCCGGGCCTTTTGCAGCAGCTTGTTCAGGGCAAGCTGCTGCATTTTCTTTTCCGCCTGCTCCCAGGTTTTTTCACCGAATTTTGTATCCATGCTTTTGATATCGAAGCCGTGGCCCAGGGGACCCTCGGCCTCCTTTTTGCCTGCCACACTGGCCCATTGGGCGATATACACCGGCTGGCCCGGCCGGAAGGTGTGACTGCCAAGCTTGTTTTGTGCCATATTCATCCCTCATTTCCCGGTTAGATTGCCCGAAGATGGGGGATTTATACGCCCATGATGATGCAGGTGCCGGGTGTCAGGGGGATTTTTTGGCACGCATGCCCCTGACGATGGCCTCGATGAAGTCCCACACGGGGGGCTCCAGCCATTTGTCGTAGAGGATGCACATATAGAGGGCCTGATGCCAGTTTTTCAGGGGGACATACCGGATGCCGGGATGGTTTTCCACACATTCGTTGGGGATAAAAGTGATGCCGATGCCGGCGGACACCAGATCCAGGGCGGCCCGGGAGGTATCCACCGTACAGATGACGGCTTCATCTGCAGGGGAGCCGGTGGTCCACTCCTTGAAGCTCTTGCCCACATTGTAGTTGAACACCACCTGGGGCTCGCCCACCACCTCCCGGGGGTTGATGCTGGTCCGGTCCGCCAGGGGGTGGGACACCGGCAGGGCCACGAAATAATCCCGCTCGTAGAGCTTGCGGAAGTGCAGGCTCCGGTCCCGGTCGGTGGAATCGATGATGGCCATGTCCAGCTTCTCCTGGCGGACCAGATCCATGAGGTTTTCGGAGGAGCTTTCCGTCAGGTGGAAGCGGATGCGCTTGTTCTTCCGGGTGTATTTGACGATCTCCCGGGCCAGAAAACCGTCCAGCGTTCCGGAGACCACGCCCATGCGGATGACGATGGGGGCCTGGGTCCTGCTTTCCCGGAGGATCATGGAGGCGGAGTGGAGCTTCTGGATGGCTTCGTCCACATTCTCCTGGTAGAAGCGGCCCTCGTCGGTCAGGCGGATGTTCCGGCCCACCTTTTCAAAGAGCTTCACGCCGCCCAGGGCGTTCTCCAGATTGTGAATGGCACTGCTGAGGGCCGGCTGGGAGATGCCCAGCCGGGCGGCGGCGGTGGATTTTGCATTGGCAAAATCCACGGGCGACCGAGGGTCGCCCCTACGGGTGCTTTTTTTGACAAGCTCCACCGCCATCGTACTCCCCGTACGGTGGCGGTTTTTTCTATTTTTTTCTTATTTGGTGCAACCGTTGGCAGGTAGGCTCCGTCTTGGTAAGTGAAACAAATTTTACGAGGTGATTTCCATGAAAAAGACAACCAAGTTCTATCTCGCCCTGATGCTGGTGGCGGCGATGATCTCCGCCTGCGGCGCACCTGCCCCCACGGAGCCCCCCACCACCGAAGCCCCCGCAGCCCAGACCACCGCCCCCGTTGAGACCACCGCGCCCGCTGAAACCACCATCCCCACCGAGCCTACTGTCCAGGAGAACGTCTCCGGCGAGGGCTACAACGCCGAGTACGTCCGGGAAGTTTACGCGGAGCAGATCGGCCGCTATTATGTGGCCCTTGCCGAGCAGTGGGAACTGGAGCAGTATTTTGACAACGGCCTGAGCGACCTGCCCTCCTATTACTACGAGGGCGATGCCCTGGCCAATGTGGGCTTCGGTTACCAGGACCTGAACAACGACGGCCAGGAGGAGCTGATGATCGGCGCGATCCTGAACGCCGACCAGGACCCCGTTGTGTTTGAGATCTGGACCGTGGTGGACGGCGCACCCGTGATGCTGGCCCAGAGCGGCTCCCGGAACCGGTATCTGCTGCAGTTCGTGGAAGAGGACAATATGTGGTACGTGTTCAACGAGGCCTCCAACGGTGCCGCGAACTTCGCCACCTATTCTCTGACCCTGATCGATGGCAAGCTGGAAGTCAGCCAGGGCATCATCTTCGATGCCGCCGCAGACGAGGAGAACCCCTGGTTCATGACTTACGATCTGGATTGGGATGTTTCCAACGACGAGCCCGTGGACGAGGATCTGGCCAACGCCATCACGGAGAACGACTACCGCTATATCACCGCGCTGGAATATATCCCCTATAACCGCTACAAATAAACCAGACAGAAAGGAGCTGACGGCATGAAACGGAAACTGACGGGCCTGCTCTGCGCCTGTCTCCTGCTCTGTGGCTGCCAGGTCGGCTCCGATCCGACGGTGTCTACCCAGGCCCAGGAGACCACCCAGCCCACGACCAATGCGACCCCACTGCTGGAGCAGGGGACCACGTTGGAGGAAAGCCCCAATCTGCGGTATATCCCCAATGACACCCTGGAATCCATGACAAGCCCCAGCCTTCGACTGCTGGGCAACGGCCTGCTTCTCAGCGAGTACCGGGAGCAAAAGCTTTACCTGAACCACATCAGCCTGGAGGACGGATCCCTGCTGGCCTCTGCCATCCTCGCCGCCGGAGAGGATATCGGCATCACCATCGGCTCCGGGGAAATCGGCATCACGGACCGGGAATCCGGTCTGGTCACGATCCTGGATGAAGGCCTGCAGACCCTGCGGACCTATCCCATGGCCGTCCGGGGGGAAAGCTGGTTCCTGAATCCGGAGCTCGACACCCTCTTTTCCTTCGTTTCGGACATCGGCCTTGTGGCCCATGATCTGGAATCCGGCGAAGAACGCGCTTTGGTGGAAAATGGCTTCCAGGTAAATGTGCTGGGCAGCGAGAACGGCTATGTGTTCTTTGCTTACACGGACCGGGGGGACCAGCGCACCTACCACCGCGCGCTGGACCTTGCCACCGCCACGGTGGAGACTCTGCCCATGAACGGCAATGCCGTCTCTCGGCAGGGGGAGGTCTGGCTCCTGCAAAGGGACTCGGACCATATTTTGGTCCTGGGCGAGGATCCCTTCGCGGTCAACTGGACGGAATCTCCCGTGCGGCTCCTGTCGCCCCGGCGGCATCTGCTGGTGATGGATGCATCCCAGCGGACGCTGATGCTCCACGACACCGAGGGCAATTTCCTCTCCCGGTGCACCCTGCCCCAGAGCAGTCATGCCGTGGTGGGCAGCGATTTTGTGTGGAGCGGCTATTGGGACGGCTACTTCTTCACGGATTTTCTGGGCGGCGACCTGCGCCTGATGTTCTGGGACGTGAACGCCGAAACCCAGGGCGAGGCACTGGAGCTGTGCCCTCTGGGGATAGCCCAGGAGCCCGAGCGGCTGCTGGAGCCCGCCCTCTATGAACGGGCGATGGAGATCGGCGACCGCTACGGCGTGGAAATTTTCATCGGCGAGCAGTGTGAGCTGGTCTACACCCACTTTGAGACCTACGCCCTGACCGATCCGATCTTTATCAACGAGGCACTGGACGTGCTGGACAATGCCCTGAGCCGATATCCCGACGGCTTCTTCCGGCAGCTTCCCTTTGGAACGGTGGAGACCATCCGCTTCGAGGTGGTGGGAGCCCTGTATGCCAGGGAGGGCGTTACGGATTACCAAAACTCCGTGGGAGCCTTTGCGCAGCATCGGGATAACTACTACGGCATCATACTGGACGGATTCTGCATCCAGGAGGATACGATCTATCATGAGGTTTCCCACATCATCGACAAAAAGCTGGCCTGGGATGCCCAGATCCGGGCGGACGCCCTGTTCAGCGAGGAACGCTGGATGCAGCTGCAGCCTGACGGCTTCCAATATGCTGAAAGCTATGTGGATATGCCGGAGGAAGCACTGGCATACGCGGGCTCCGGCTATTTTATCCGGGATTATTCCATGACCTTCCCCACCGAGGACCGGGCAGATGTGCTGGCATCGGCAATCGCTTTGGAGGACTGGTCCTTCGCACCCGGCACCGGCCTGCGGGCAAAGCTTCAGTTTTATGCCGAATGCATCCGTGACTGCTTTGACACGGAGAACTGGCCCGACGTGGTCTGCTGGGAACAGGTCCTGAACGACTGAAAGGAGGCGGCAACGTATGAAAACTGATAACCGCCGCAAGGCTCTGCTCATTCTGGGAATCTACCTGCTGGCAACCTTCGCGCTCCTCTTTGGAGGCTACTCCGTCCGGGAGCCGGAGGTAACCGTGCAGGAATTCCCCTTTACCATCACCTATACCTACCGGGGCAGCACCCGGACCATTGAAGAAGTCTATGTGGCGGAATACTGCCGCACGGATCAGTACATCGGCGATGACGACATCACCTGGTACGGCTATGTCCGGGACTGGAACCGACTGGAATCGGACTACTGCCGGGTGGTGGAGGAAGAGGGCCGAACCTTTTCCATCAATCTGAACATTGAGCCCGGATACCTCATGGGCGACCCCGATTATGCCGATGCCGTAATCGCCCCATCGGGAGTCAGCTTCGACACCACCGTTGACCATGACATGGATCTGACGGACCCGGCACAGCTGGCAGAGCTGGGCTTCACCATCGACAGCTACGACTACCCGGAGCCCATCGAAAACAGCTTCCGCTGGGGCGGTATCTCCTTGAGCAGCCAGGCGACCATCTTCACCGCAGTTCTTTCCGTCGCCGCGCTGATCGCCTGCCTGATCCTGATCCGCAGAGAGCCGGGTGTGACCTACGGGATTCTGGACAAGCTTTCCATCGGTCTGAACTTCCTGCTGGCGATCATCGCGTTCCCCTTTATCCTGATCACAAGTGTCCTCAGCGAGATCCTCTCCGATGCCACCGCGTGGCAGCAGCTTTTGTATCTCGCCCCCGCCATCACGGTGCTGGGCATCGCCGCCTCGGTGGTCCTGCGCCGGATGGGTCACAAAGCTCTCGGTTTTGTCATCCAGTTTATCGGTCCCGTGGTTTTCGCCCTGACCGTCTGGATCGAAGGTATCTAAGAAAGGAATGGTAACTATGAAAAAGTCTTTGACCGCGCTCATTCTCGCCGCCGCGCTGGTGCTGGGCCTGATGGCCGGATGCACTTCCGCACCCCCGGAGACCACTGCCGCCCCGCTTCCGGATCTCGAGACCCTCTACAACCAGGGCATGGAGGTCCTGGCCCAGATGGGTGACGAGGCCCCCATCCTCTTCCCGGAGACCAACATCGACTACATCAACAACTTCTATCCCGGCATCGCCGACATCGAGCTGAAGCAGTTCTACGCCGGCGTGGCCCCCGTGACCAATGCCCCCTTCGAGATCATCCTGGTGGAGGTGGCAAAGGCCGAGGATGTCCCCACCGTTCTGGAGATCTTCCAGGCCCGGGTGGACCGGGAGACCGGCGATTCCACCTATCCCGAAAACGCCGAGGCCTGGATGAACAAATGCAAGATCACCAGCCGCGGTAACTATGTCTTCCTGGCTGTTCTGATGGGCTCCTACGAGATCCCCGCTGAATTCATCCTCGATTGACAATGGGCGGCCCACGGGCCGCCCATTTGGAGGTTTCTTATGGTTTTTTCCACACCGCTATTCCTTTTTTACTATCTGACGGCGGTCCTGGCGGTCTACTATGTGATGCCCGTGCGGTTTCGCAATTTCGTTCTGCTGATCGCATCGCTGTTCTTTTACTACTGGGGCGAGCAGGGGTATACCGTCATCATGCTGCTCTCCATCGCCATCGACTACACCCACGGCTGGATCGTCCACCGGTGTAAGGAGCGGGGCAATGACCGGGGCGCGCGGCTGGCTGTGGCTTCGTCCATGGTGTTCAATTTGGGTATCCTCTTTTTCTTCAAATACTGGGACTTTGCCGCCCGGTCTTTGCAGGCGGTGGGCCTGGGATTCCTGCCCGTGCTGAATATTTCTTTGCCCATCGGCATCTCCTTTTACACCTTCCAGACCATGAGCTATACCGTGGATGTGTACCGGGGCGATTCCAGGGTCCAGAAGAACATCGTCCATTTCGGTGCCTTCGTGACGCTTTTTCCCCAGCTCATCGCGGGTCCCATCATCAAGTACAAGGACCTGGACGAGCAGCTTGACAGCCGCACCCACAGCCTGGACCGGTTCGCCTCCGGCGTGAGCCGATTCCTGGTGGGACTGGCGAAGAAGCTCCTGCTGGCCAACAATCTGGGCCAGCTCTGGGACGTGTTCAAGGCCATGCCGGGGCAGCGGATGACCCTCCTGGGGGCCTGGCTGGGTGTGACTGCCTTCGCCTTTCAGATCTACTTCGACTTTTCTGGCTATTCGGATATGGCCATCGGCCTGGGCCGGATGTTCGGCTTTGAATTCATGGAGAATTTCAACTACCCCTACATCTCCAAAAGCATCACGGAATTCTGGCGGCGGTGGCATATTTCCCTGTCCACCTGGTTCCGGGAGTATCTGTACATCCCCCTGGGCGGCAATCGGTGCAGCAAAGGCCGGTGGCTGCTGAATCTGCTCCTCGTCTGGGCCGCCACGGGCATCTGGCACGGCGCGAGCTGGAATTATCTGCTCTGGGGCCTGTACTTCTTCTGCCTGCTGATCCTGGAAAAGCTGATGCTGGGAAAGTGGCTGAACAAGCTTCCCAATGCAGTTCAGCACCTCTATGTCATCTTCCTGGTTTTGGTGAGCTGGGCGATCTTCGCATTGGAGGATCTGGGACAGCTTGGGGCGTACCTGACCGCCATGGCGGGACTCAGCGGCGCGCCCATGGTCAGCGGCGAGACGGTCTACCATTTGAAGAATTTCCTGCCGGTGCTCCTGTTCGCGGCGGTGGGCTCCACGCCACTGCCTGCAAGGCTCTGGCGCAGGGTCAACAGCTCCGCTGCGCAGATCATTCTGCTGATTCTGGGATTGGTGCTCTGCACCGCCTATGTGGTGGCCAGTACCTACAATCCCTTCCTCTATTTCCGTTTTTAAGGAGGTTTGATATGAAAAAATCCCATAACCTTCTGATCACGGTCCTCTTTTGCGCCTTTCTCTGCGGCATGGCCCTGGCCAGCATGCTCCTGCCGGACAAGGGCTTTTCGGAGATGGAGAACCGCAACCTGCGCCCCATGCCGGAGCTGACGTTCAACAAATTTACCTCTGGCAGATTCATGACCGAGGCGGAAAGCTACGCGTCGGACCAGATCGCCCTCCGGGAGTGCTGGGTGGCCCTCAAGGCACTGGGCGAAGTGGCGAGCGGCAAGCGGGAGAACAATGGCATCTATTTTGCCGAGGACGGCACCCTGATCCGCCGGGTGGAGGAGCCGGATGGGGCCTTTGTGGAGGCGAATCTTCAAAGCCTCAATGCCTTTGCCGCGCAGTGTGATGTGCCGGTCTGCTTCGGCCTGATCCCCACCGCTGCGTCTGTCTGGGGGGACAAGCTCCCCGCCGGGGCACCCACCGCCGACGAGAAGGCATGGACGGAAAAGCTCTATGCCGAATCTGCCGCGAAAACCATCGACATCGCCGCAGCCCTGGAAGCCCACAGCGGCGAGGAGATCTACTACCGCACCGACCACCACTGGACCAGCCTGGGCGCGTTTTACGGAGCCAATGCTATCCTGAATAGCCTGGGTATGGAGGAGCTGGAGCTTGCCCATTACACCCCCAGGGCGGTCAGCGACAGCTTCCGGGGCACCAATCATTCCTCCGCCGGGGCCTGGTGGACGGAGCCTGACACCATCACGGCCTACATCCCGGAGGAGGGGAAGACGGT